>NZ_JAALEB010000246.1:0-7012 GCF_014145165.1 Dietzia sp. Cai40
GATTCGGCATGCGTTGCTGGAAGATCCTCGTGGCGCACTCGGTGTTGTCGCAGATGAAGCGCGGTACCCGCACGTGCAGCCTCGTGGGGTGCCCGACGATCGGCAGATCGGTCACCCGCCGCTCGACGTGGTCCCGCAGCCGGCCCGCCATCCCGCACTCCGCGCAGATCGGGTCCAGTGCGACCGGGGCACAGAACAAGTGCGTGAGCTCGCCGGCCACGGCGGCGTCGGTGATGGTCACACCGAGTTCGACGGTGCGGCAGATGGTGTCGGCAAGCAGGCTGGCGGTAGCGTTCAAAGCGGGTCCTGGGTGGTTCTGGGTGCAGGTGTAGGAACCGCAATCCTCACACCCCCAGGACCCCCAAATTCTCCGCCACGCCCCGCCTCACGGAACCCCAGCTACGCACTCCGGAACCGGAAGGGCCCGATATGGTGGGGCCATGCCAGGGGTGTTCGATCGGTTGGCCGGTCAGTCCGACGTCGTGGCGGAGCTGACCGCCGCGGCGTCGGCGGCGCGTGCGCGGGTGCCGGGCCAGGGGTGGGACGAGTCGGACGCGCGGATGGTCCACGCGTGGCTGTTCACCGGTCCACCGGGGAGCGGACGGAGCGTCGCCGCCACGTGTTTCGCCGCCGCGTTGCAGTGCGAACACCCGGAGATCGTGGGCTGTGGCGAGTGCCGGTCCTGCCACACCGTGCTGGCGGGGACCCACGCGGATGTCCACCTCCTGGCTCCGCAGGGCGTCAACATCCTTCTCAAGGACGTCAAGGAGACCATCCACCGCGCCGCCAGCCGCCCCAGCACCGGTCGCTGGCAGATCGTGGTGGTGGAGGAGGCGGACCGGCTCACCGAGCAGTCCGGCAACGCGCTGCTCAAGGTGGTGGAGGAGCCGCCGAGCCGCACGGTGTTCCTGCTGTGCTCGCCCACGACGGACCCCATGGACATCATGGTCACCCTGCGGTCCAGGTCGAGGAACGTCGCGCTTCGTCAGCCGGACGCCACCGCGGTCGAGAGCGCGCTCCTCGCCGGCGGGGGGATCGACCCCGAGCGGGCGCGGTGGGCTGCGGCGGTCTCCTCCGGACACATCGGCCGCGCCCGGTGGTTGGCCACCGACGAGGCCACCCGGGATCGCCGGGACGTGGTGTTGGAGCTGCCCATGGTCATGCACAACCCCGGCCGGGCGTTCCCGCTGGCGGACCGTCTGGTCAGCGCCGCAGAGCAGGAGGCGCTCGCCCGAAATTCCCAGAACGACGAGCGTGAGGTGGAGGAACTGCGCACCGCGATGGGTGTGGGCGGCACCGGAAAAGGTGCGGTGGCGGCGGGTCGCGGCGCCGCGGGCGCGGTGAAGGAGCTGGAGAAGGCGCAGAAGTCGCGGCGGACCCGCTCCACCCGTGATTCGCTGGACCTGGCGCTGGTCGACCTGGCGGGCTTCTACCGGGACGCGCTCATGGCCGGCCTCGGAGTGGCGGACGTCGCCCCGGTTCACCCGGACAAGGCGGAGGAGTCGGCGCGCCTCGGGGGGCACTATCCGCCGGCGTCGGTGCTGAGGGCCATCGAGGCTATCCAGGAGTGTCGCGCCGCCATCGAGGTCAACGTGAAGCCGAAGTTTGCCGTGTCCGCGATGGTGGGGGCGATACGCGAGGCGCTGGGTTGACGGAGCAGAGTTGATGTACCAGGGTCGATGTACCAGGGTGGAGGCCACCCGCACCCGGGGTACCGGTCGTTTTCCGGCGGCGAGAGCCGGTCGTATATAGTTGCGTCGCCCCACAAGGGCTCGCCGCGTTAGCTCAGTCGGTAGAGCATTTCACTCGTAATGAAAAGGTCGTCGGTTCGATTCCGACACGCGGCTCAGATGGAAGAACGCCCCTGATCTCGGGAAACCGAGGGCGGGGGCGTTCTGCGTCGGAGCCCCAGTCATGTCGCGGTAGGGAGTTCCCGACTGTCCGGTCTGGGTAGACCAGGTCTCCTCAGGGCTTTCGCGCCAGAAAGCTCAGCAGCGCAGTTCCACGCGAGCGTGGCGAACGAACCAACTCTCCCACTGCTCTGGTGTCCACCCTCGTTCACGCGTCAGTCTCAACCACACGGATCTGCCGGTGAGCATCCACATCGCGTCGACGACCGCGTCGGGGGGAGGAGATCCGAGGATGAGCCCGGAGGCCCACCGCACCTCGTCCCAACGGGTGCGTTCCCGTTCTGCGAGTCGCCCCGCGGCGACGTCGTCGACGACGGCGGCCTCGTCGAGAACGTACTGGATGGCGGCCGATCGTTCGTGCGCCCCGCGCAGCCATCTCGCGCCGGCGGCCAGGCGGTCCTCGACAGCTCCCTCGCCCATCTTGACGTAGTCCGGCAACTCGCGGACGGGGGAGTTCGCGCCATCAGACGACGACAGATCAATGCAGGTGTCGAGAAGGGTGAGCTTCCCGTCGAACTGCTGGTAGACGGTCTGCCGGGTGAGGCCTGCGGCGGAGGCGACGTCGGACATCGTCGTGGCCACCCATCCCCGTTCGATGAACATCTCCCGCGCGACGTCCACCACTGCCGCCCGGTTGAGGCGAGCCCGCTCCGCACGGAGCTCCGACGAGTAGGTCCTGGCCATGATCCGAGTCTAGACAGAATTGAGTTTACGATGTGTAATGTCAATTATGGATTCAGGATTCGTCGATACGCGGCTCGGCCGGCTCCACGTCGATGTGGTCGGCGAGGGCCCGCCACTCGTGCTGTGGCACAGCATGTTCGTCGACTCGACGAGCTGGAACCGACTCGTGCCGCTGCTGAAGGGCGCCCATCGTCTCCACCTGATCGACGCACCGTCCTGCGGGAGAAGTGACCCGTTGCGCGAGGCGACGGACATCTCCGCATGTGCGGACGCCGCGATCGAGGTGCTGGAGCATGTCCGGGGGTCGTCCGGGCAGGACGGGGTCGACTGGCTCGGCAATGCGTGGGGTGGTCACGTCGGTATGGAGGTG
Source organism: Dietzia sp. Cai40 (assembly GCF_014145165.1). Lineage (NCBI taxonomy): Bacteria > Bacillati > Actinomycetota > Actinomycetes > Mycobacteriales > Dietziaceae > Dietzia > Dietzia sp. Cai40. Next base: position 2,965 of record NZ_JAALEB010000246.1, read on the forward strand.
GCCGCTCGCAGGCCCGACCTGATCCGCAGTCTCGTCGCCGTCAGCGCGCCGACTCGCCCGATTAATCGACTCCTCCGCCGCAAGGTCCGGATGCTGGTCCCGCTCTACCGGCTGATCGGGCCCCGCGGGCCGGTGAGGTCCGCGATCGAGGAGACCATCTTCACCGACCGCACCCGCGCGCACGATCCCGAGGCCGTCGAGGTGTTGCGTGGTGCGCTCGACCGGGCGGGGCGCACGGCGACGATTCGGGCCATCGAGACCGCGATCCTCAATCGTGTCGACCTGCTCTCGGCGGCACTGGAGGTGACGTGCCCGGTCCTGTTCGTCACCACCGACGACCGCGGCGAGTGGACGCCGGAGCAGGCCCGCGCGGTCGCCGCCGAGATGATCGACGCACGCGAGTCGACGGTGTCCGGGGCGCGGGTGATACCCGCGCTCGAACAGCCCGAGTCAACCTTCCTCGCCCTGGGCGAGTTCTGGGCGGGGCTGGATCGCCGCTGATGCGCGAGGTGTTCGGCCATCCTGGGGTTTCCCCGGTGGGGGACCGCCGAACCCATCGGAGCACGGCTCTGCCGATATGGCGAACACTGGCGGTGACGACGACCGCTCGCTACAGTCGAGTAACGGATTACGTAGTTAGATAGCGCGAATTGGCGTCCCCTCGACCGAAGGATCCCTGATGACTACCTCCCCTCTGCTCGTCGAGCGAGCCGACCACATCGAGACGTGGACACTCAACCTGCCGGATTCCCGGAACCCCATCTCCGATCCTGCGATCGTCGACGCCCTGTGTGACCGGGTCGCAGCGGTCAATGCCGACCATGACGTCCGGGCCGTCGTGCTCACCGGCGCCGGCTCGGCGTTCTCCGCCGGCGGCAACGTCAAGGACATGGTCGACAAGGCGGGGATGTTCGGGGGTAGCCCGTACGAGCTCCGTAACGGCTACCGGGGAGGGATCCAGCGGATCCCCCGCGCGCTGTATCACTGCGAGGTGCCGGTGGTCGCGGCCGTCAACGGCCCCGCGGTGGGCGCGGGTTGTGACCTGGCGGTGATGTGCGACCTGCGGGTGGCCTCGACCAAGGCGTGGTTCGCCGAGAGTTTCGTCCAGCTGGGGATCATCCCGGGCGACGGCGGCGCATGGCTGCTGACCAAGGCCATCGGCCCGGCCCGGGCGGCCGAGATGGCGCTCACCGGAGATCGCGTCAAGGCCGAGCAGGCCGCCGCGTGGGGGCTGGTCAACGAGGTCGTGGAGCCCGAGAACCTGCTGGAGGCGGCCCACGCCCTCGCCGCACGGGTGGCCAAGAACCCGCCGCACGCGGTGCGGATGGCCAAGAAGCTGCTCCGCGAGTCACAGCACCAGTCGCTCGAGTCGCTGCTCGAGCTCTCGGCGGCGATGCAGGCGCTCGCGCACCACACCGCCGATCACCGCGAGGCGCTCGCGGCGTTCGGGGAGAAGCGCGCAGGGGAGTACACGGGGCGCTGACCCGTCCCCGGGGCCACGCGGGGCGCTGATCCGCCCCCCGGGACTTCCCGGGGCGCTGATCCGCCCCCCGGGACTTCACGGGGCGCGGATCCGTCGCCGAGTCCATGGTCGGCCGGGGCCTCGCGTCAGCGCGGGCCCCGGTTCAGCGCAGACCCCAGGCGGTGGCGTGCCGGAGGCAGGTCTGGGCCAGCTCCTCGCTGCGCTGGACGATGAGGTCCCGCGCGGCGATGACGCCGACGGTCGCGATCGTCCGTCCCCCCTCGCGCAGTGCGACCGAGACACCGTCGCCACCGTCCACGGCCACGCCGGGGGCCGTACACACACCGGTCTCGCGGAGCTCTTCGAGCGAGGCCAGGAACCTGTCGACGAACTCCGACTCCGCAGCCGGCCGGGCGTTCAGGTAGGCCCACACGTCACGCTTCTCCCGGTCGGCCAGGAGTAGCCAGCCCGAGGAGGTCCGCAGCAGCGAGCGTCGCAACCGGTTCTCCGCGATGTAGGCGTAGTGCGCATCGGCGGCGACGTGGTCCACATAGAAGAGGTCGTCACCGACGTCGGTCGACAGGGCGGTGGTCAGACCGGTTTCAGCGTGGAGTGCGGTGAGCTGCTCCCGCGACACGGAGGTGACGGGCGGCCGACCGGCGATCACGTTGAGGAGATACGGCGCGGTCCCCAGCGTGTAGACGCGATTGCGCTCGTCGAGGTAGCCGACGGCGACCAGGCCGTTGAGCAGGCCCTGCGTGGAGCTGATCGGGGCGTCGAGGGCCTTGGCGACCGCGGTGAGGGTCAGCCCGGTTCCCGACCTGGCGACCAGTTCCATGATCGCTGCGACCCGGTCGACCATGCGGTGGCGAGGACGCTCGGGGACCTTGTCCATGCTGGGCTGCTCGGTGCGCCCGCTGTCTCCCGCATCCGGTTGCGTCATGGGGTAAGACTATCCGCCCCTGCGGGACGCACGCTGGGCATACGAGAGAGCGTAGTTCGATCCGCTATTGCGTAAAATTGCCATTCGTGCGATTCTCGAGCACGTGGTCCGGGTCACCATCCGGGCCCCGAACAGGCACACATCACACCAACCCCTTTCGAGGAGGCCCGATGCGGTCCGCACTCGCTCCACCGCCCACCCTGGCGTCGGCGGACATGGACGCCCTGCGAGTGGAGGTCCGTGACTTCCTCTCCGAAGAGATCGCCGCCGGTCGGCTCACGCCGTGGATCGACACCTGGCTCACGCGATGGGACGAGGACTTCACCCGTCGCCTCGCCGAGCGCGGCTGGGTCGGGATGGCCATCCCCACCGAGTACGGCGGACGGGGACGCACGCACCTCGAGCGCTTCGTCGTCACCGAGGAACTCCTCGCCGTCGGGGCGCCGGTCGCCGCGCAGTGGGTCGCCGACCGGCAGATCGCCCCCTCGCTCCTGCGGTACGGAACCGAGGAGCAGAAGCGCGAGTTCCTGCCCCGGATCGCAGCGGGGGAGTGTTGTTTCGGCATCGGCATGAGCGAGCCGGACTCCGGGTCGGACCTGGCCAGCGTGCGGACGAAGGGCGTCCGCGTCGACGGCGGCTGGGCGATCACCGGCACGAAGGTGTGGACCTCCGGAGCGCAGCACGCGGAGGCGTTCATCGCACTGGCCCGCACCGAACCCCTGGACACCACCGACCGCCATGCGGGACTGAGCCAGTTCATCGTCGACCTGCGCAGCGAGGGTGTCACCATCCGCCCGATCGTGTCCCTCTCGGGCGACCACCACTTCAACGAGGTGGTACTCGACGAGGTGTTCGTCCCGGACTCCCGGGTGTTCGGCACGATCGGGCAGGGATGGGAACAGGTCAACTCCGAGCTCGCCTTCGAGCGCAGCGGCCCCGAGCGGTTCCTCTCGTCCTTCCGCCTGTTCGCCGCCGAGATCGGCGCGATCGCCGAAGGGCGGTTGCCCGCGCGCACTGATCTGGGTCGCTCGGTCGCGCGGATGGCGGGGCTGCACGCCCTGAGCCAGAACATCGCCGGGGCGCTGCAACGCGGGGAGCCCGCGGACAACGCCGCTGCACTGATCAAACTCCTGGGCACCACCACCGAGGGTGACATCGTCGATGTGGTCTCCACCCGGCTCGGCGACGAGTTCACACCCGGTGACGGTGACGGGGGAGCGGCCGCGTCCGAACTCACCGACCTCCTGCGTGCCGGACTGCACCAGCGGCCCGGCTTCACCCTGCGGGGCGGGACCAACGAGATTCTGCGCGGCGTGATCGCGCGGGGACTGGGGATGCGATGAGTACGGGGACAGCGGCGGCCGGCGACGGCGTGGAGAGCGTCGGACTCGAGATCGACCAGGACCTCGAGTCAATGATGGCCGACGTGCTGGCGCAGTTCTCCGGCCCCACCGCCCGGCCCGATGCAGCGGCCGTGTGGCAGTCCCTGTCCGAGGTGGGGCTCGGCCGCCTCACGGCCCCCGAGGACACCGGCGGCAGCGGCGCGGGGTGGGCCGAGGCCGCCTCTCTGCTGCGCTTGTCCGCCTCCGCCGGGGTCGCGGTCCCGTTCGCGGAGACCGACCTCGTCGTCGGACCCCTGCGCC
>NZ_JAALEB010000247.1:0-6214 GCF_014145165.1 Dietzia sp. Cai40
CGATCGAGGCCGCCGGGCGGACGCAGCCGGAGTGGGCGGCCGTGCCCGCCCGCGACCGGGCCGAGATCCTGCGCCGCGCGTACGAGCTGATCCTCGACCGCGCCGACGAGCTGGCGCTGCTCATGACCACCGAGATGGGCAAACCGCTGGCGGAGGCCAAGGGCGAGGTCACCTACGGGGCCGAGTTCTTCCGCTGGTTCTCCGAGGAGGCCTGCCGCATCCGCGGGGACGCCCGCCGTTCGCCCGACGGCAAGACCCGTCTCATGGTGACCCACGAACCGGTCGGGCCCTGCATCCTCATCACCCCGTGGAACTTCCCCCTGGCCATGGCCACCCGCAAGATCGGCCCGGCCGTCGCCGCCGGCTGCACCATGGTGTTCAAACCGGCCAACCTCACGCCCCTGACCTCGCTGTACGTGGTGGACCTCCTGCGCGAGGCGGGGCTCCCCGACGGCGTCCTCAACGTCGTGTGCACCACCGAGCCGGGCAGTGTGGTGGGACCGTGGATCGACTCCGGGATCGCCCGCAAGCTGTCGTTCACCGGGTCCACGCCGGTCGGCCGGATGCTGCTGGAGCAGTGCGCGCGCGGGGTGCTGCGCACCTCCATGGAGCTCGGCGGGAACGCCCCGTTCGTGGTGTGCGAGGACGCGGACATGGACACCGCCGTGGCCGCCGCGATGGCCGCCAAGATGCGCAACATGGGCGAGGCCTGCACGTCGGCCAACCGGATCCTCGTCCACCGTTCGGTTCTGGACGAGTTCGGTCGGCGCCTCACCGAGAAGATGTCCGCCCTGACAGTCGGCGACGGCACGCGGGACGGCACCGACGTGGGCCCGTTGGTCGAGGAGAAGGCCGTGGCGAAGGTGGTCGACCTGGTCGACGACGCCGTGGGGCGCGGGGCCGAGGTGCTGTGCGGCGGATCGCGGACCGAAGGACCCGGGTACTTCTACCCGCCCACCGTCCTGACCGGGGTGGCGGCCGACTCCGACCTGATGTCCACCGAGATCTTCGGTCCCGTGGCCGCCCTGATCCCGTTCGACTCCGACGACGAGGCGGTGGCCCTGGCCAACGACACCGAGTTCGGCCTGGTCTCCTACGTGATGACCGAGAATCTCGACCGCGCGATGACCATGTCCGAGCGCCTGCAGGCCGGGATGGTGGGCATCAACACCGGGATCGTCTCCAACCCGGCCGCGCCGTTCGGTGGCATCAAGCAGTCCGGGCTGGGCCGCGAGGGCGGGCTCACCGGGATCGAGGAGTTCGTGGAGACCAAGCTCGTCGCGATCCCGGTGCGCTGATCGCCCGCCGCCCTCCGCCCTCCGCCGGTGGGCGGTTCGGCGGAAGGCGGTGGGCGGTGGGTGGTCAGCCGGTGGGCGGTCAGCCGGTGCGGACCCGCCCGGCGAGCCGGTGCCGCTCGGCCTCGGACATCCCGCCCCAGACGCCGTACAGCTCGCGGTGGGCCACGGCGTGCGCGCGGCACTGCTGGATGACCGGGCACTGCGCGCAGAGCTTCTTGGCCGCCGTCTCCTTACGCCGGCGCAGGCTCCTCGACTCGTTCTCGGAGTTGTAGAACAGGTCCGGTACGTCCTGGCACATCCCGTACTCGGCCCAGGCCCATCGTTCGTCGATCCTTCTCGTCGCGGTCGTCATGGCACTCCCCCCGTCGGTCCCAGCTTCATTCACGCTCGAGGGAGTTCGGCACACCCCCAGGGGTGGGACGGGTCACAACTGTTAAAGTTTCCAGATGCCGGTCAGGGTCTCGGTGGAGAACGACTACACACTGGTCATCGCCGGTGTGCACGCACTGCTGGCCGCGTACCCCGGCCGCGTGGAGGTCGTGGTGAACGGGCCCGGCTCCCGCGCAGGTGTGCCCGTGGACGTGGTGCTGTTCGATACCTTCGCCTCCCCGGTCGACTGGCAGGCCCGGTGCTCGGCCATGGCCCTCGACCCGGCGATCGGGGCCGTGGCCGTCTACTCGTTCGTCACGGATCCGCGCGCGGTCGACGAGGCCTTCGCCTCGGGGGCGACGGGGTATCTCTCCAAATCACTGTCCGGCGAGGAGCTGCTCGGGGCCGTGGAACGGGTCGCGGCGGGTGAGCGGGTGCGCCTGCTCGGCCGCGACGGCGAGGACACGTCCCCCGGACTGTGGCCGACCGGCGACGTGGGCCTGACCCCCCGGGAGTCGGAGATGCTCGCGCTGATCGCCCAGGGCCGGTCCAACGAGGAGATCGCCGCGGCCTGCTACCTGTCGATCAACACGGTCAAGACCTACATCCGGGAGGCCTACCGCAAGATCGGGGTGACCACCAGACCGCAGGCGGTGGCGTGGGCGATGCGCAGCGGGCTCGCGGTCTCCCGCTGAGCGTTCAGTACCCCAGTACAGCGCCGAGGAATCTCCGGGTGCGCTCGTGGCCGGGCGAGTCGAAGAACTGCGCGGGCGGCGCCGACTCGACCGCGACGCCCTCGTCGAACATCACCACCCGGTCGGAGATCTCCCGGGCGAAGTTCATCTCGTGGGTGACCATGAGCATCGTCATGGTCGAGTCGTTGGCGAGGTCACGGATCACCTTGAGCACCTCCCCCACGAGCTCGGGATCCAGGGCCGAGGTGGGTTCGTCGAAGAGCATGATGTCCGGCTTCGTGGCCATGGCCCGGGCGATCGCCACGCGCTGTTGCTGGCCACCGGACAGCTGCGGCGGCTTCTTGGCTGAATGGTCGGCCAGACCGACGAGCGCGAGCAGCTCCTCCGCCTCCTGCCGCGCCGTCGCCTTGTCCTTGCCCAGCACGTGCACCGGCGCCTCCATGACGTTCTCCAGCGCGGTCATGTGTGGGAACAGGTTGAACTGCTGGAACACCATGCCGATCCGGCTGCGGATCTGCCTCATCCGCTTGGTCTCGCGGGGCCTCTTCCTCGCGACGTCGGTGTTCCACAACTCGTCGCCCTCGACCAGGACGCGTCCCGAGGTCGGGTACTCGAGGGTCATGAGCACTCGCAGGATCGTGGTCTTGCCGGAACCGGACGGACCGATGATCGAGATCTTCTCGCCCTTGGCAACAGTGAAGTCGAGCTCCCGCAGGACCCTGTTCTCCCCCCAGTTCTTGCTGACCTTCTCGAAGCGGACCATCGGTTCCCCCGGCTCGCCGAGCTCAGTGGACGGTGCCATAGCGGGTCTCCAATCGACGTAGGACGAGTGTGCACGGGACGCTCACGACGAGGTAGAGCAGCGCCGCGATGGTGAAGGGTTCGATGTAGCGGAACTCCGACTGCCCGATCGCCTTGGCCACGGACATGAGTTCGTAGACGGTGATGGCGGACAGGATGGCCGAGTCCTTGAACATCTGGATGAGGTAGTTGCCCAACAGGGGGACCACCCGTCGCACCGCCTGGGGCAGGACGATCCGTGTCCAGGTGCGTCCGCCCGGCAGATTGAGGGCCGTGGCGGCCTCCCACTGACCCACCGGGATCCCCTCGATACCGGACCGGTAGACCTCGGCCGTATAGGCGCTGTAGTTGACGCCGATCACGATGATGCCGGTGACCAGCGCGCTCATGGTGACGCCGTACTCCGGCAGGACGTAGAACACGAAGAACGCCTGGACGAGCAACGGCGTCCCACGGATGAAGTACACGAGAAATCCCAGGATCTGCGAGACCACCGGGATCCGCAGGTATCTGAACACGGCCACGAGCAACCCGAGGACAGCCGCGATGGCCATGCCGGCGAAGGTGATCTGCACCGTGGTGACCAGCCCCCGGAGCAGGTCCGGGATGATGCTGATCGCGAAGGCGTTGTCCCAGATCATCAGCTCACCCCCTGCGTCCGGCCGGTGAGGGCGGTGAGCAGCGACCGGCGCTCACGGGTCGGTGAGAACCGCCGCTCCAGGAGCGCGATGATCACCGAGATGACCAGACTCAGGACGAAGTACAGGAGCAGGATGATCCCGTAGATCAGGGCGGTCTCACCGGTGGCGGACCGGATGAGCCCCGCGTTGAAGGTCAGGTCCGCCACCGTCACCAGGGAGACCAGTGAGCTGTTCTTGAGCAGGTCCACCATGACGTTGCCCATGGGCGGCAGCATCGCCGGGATCGACTGCGGCAGCAGGATGCGGCGCATCCGTTGGGCGGGCGTCATGTTGAGCGCGATCGCGGCCTCCGTCTGGCCCTTCGGCCGGGACGCGATGGACCCGCGGACCACCTCCGAGGCGTACGCGCCCTCGTTGAGGCCCAGCGCGAGGACACCGGCGAAGATGGCGGTGAGCTGGACCCCGAAGAACGGGAGGGCGAAGAACAGCCAGAAGAGCTGCACCACCAGCGACGTGCCGCGGAGGAACTCCACGGTGCACGCCGCCGGCCAGCGCACCCAGCGGTGGGTGGACAGGCGCGCCAGGCCCAGGGCGAAGGCCACGACCAGCGCGAGCGCCGCGCCGAGGACCGTCACCTGGACGGTGGTGATGAAGCCCTGCCGGATGAGAGGGAGGTATTCGGCGATAGCGTCCATCGATCGCCGGTCAGCCGTCGACGGCGCAGAGTTCCTCGGTCGTCACGCCCTCGACGACGGTGGGGTCGAATCCCCACTTCTCGAGTATCTCGGCGAACTCGGGCTCGGTCTTGAACGACTCGAGCTCCTCGTTGTAGGCGTCGAGGAAGTCCTGGTCCTCGGTCCGGAACGCGGCGGACGAACCCGTGCTGGGGGCGTCCTCGATCGGCTCGGTGACCTCGACGCCCTCGAGCTCGCGCAGGGACAGCGTGGGCAGGAGGAAGGCGTCGATACGATCCGCGTTGAGCGCGTCGGCGCCACCGCGGGCGTCGGTGACGTTGATGATCTGGCCGGCCCCGACTCCCGCCGTCTCGAGGATGCCCTGTTCGAACCCGCCGGGGACCACACCCACGCGCAGGTCCGGCCGCTCCAGGACGTCGGCGATGGTGAGGATGTTCTCCGGGTTGCCGGGCCGCACACCGAACGACTCGGTGGAGACGATCACGGGTGAGGCGTAGGCGACCTCGCGGCAGCGTGACTGCTTCATGAACAACCCCGCGGCGATGGTGTCCCACCTGTTGGCCTTGAGCCCCGGGATCATCGCGTCGTAGCCGGAGACGATGCCCTCGACCCTGTCGATCCCCATCCGCGCGGCGACGGCCCTGACGACGTCCGGCTCCGCGCCGGTGACGGTGCCGTCCGGAGCGAGCTCGGTGTAGGGCGGCTCGTTGCCGATGGCGATCCGCAGGCCCTGCTGTCGGGCCCGCTCGAGGAGGCCGCCGCCTCCGCCGGCCTCGGGGCCGCCGGTCTCCGTGGTGGTGCAGGCGGCGAGGGATCCACCGACCGCGACCACCCCGCCCAGTGCCAGTGCTCCCCGGAACAGTTGCCTTCGCGAGATGGTGGTGTTCATCGGTGCCTCCGTCGGGTTGAAGTTAACGGTTCATCGACCGTATGGCCGGGCGGTCCGGGTCCATCACCTAACGCGACAAGCGTGACCTCGCCGTAACAATGAACCTCAACGGGCCTCGCCGCCCTCGCGGACCCGGACGAGCCCGTCCCTCATGTGGTCGACCAGCAACACCCTGGCCCGATCCGGGTCCCCGGCACGCACGGCGTCGGCGATCGCACGGTGTTCGATGAGCCTTGACGCCGCGTCCGAGTAGGTGCCGCGCATGGCGTGCAGGCACATGCTCGTCTCGACCAGCACGGTCTCGTGGACCCTCGACAGGCGTGGGCTCCGGGCCGCCTCGACCAGGACGTGGTGGAAGTCCAGATCCGCGGCGACCATGGCCTCCGACCGCGGTTCGTCGGCGAGGGAGGCCATCGCGTCGACGGCGGCGTCGAGCGCGTCGGCGGTGACGACGCCCAGCCCGAGGTCGAGCACCCGGTCCAGCGCGGCGGTCTCGACGGTCGTGCGCAGCAGGTACATGTCCTCGACCGCCTCGGCGGAGAGGTCGGCGACGAACAGTCCCCGGTTGCGGTGTGAGACGAGCAGCCCCTCCTGCGTCAACCGTTGCATGGCCTCCCGCAGCGGCCCGCGGCTCACGCCGAGCGACCTCGCCAGCGCGGCCTCCCCGAGCTGCGTACCCGGGGGGAACGTGCCGTCCGAGATCGCCCGGCGGAGGGTGCGCGCGATGAGCGCGGGGGTCGATTCCCGGACGACGGGCTCCAGCCCGACGACGGGCTCCGGACCGGGGTCCGGTCCGAGCGCGGTCATCCCCCGGCACCTCCGGCGG
>NZ_JAALEB010000248.1:0-13554 GCF_014145165.1 Dietzia sp. Cai40
CCGGGTTGGCCGCCAGCCACTCCCGTGCCAGCGTGCGCAGACGGCGCCGCTTGACCGCGGTCACCGATTCGGCCGACGTCCCGAACCCGGTGCCGGTCCGCGTGCGGACCTCGACGAACCGCAACCGGCCCGCGGCGTCCAGGGCGACCAGGTCGAGCTCCCCCGTCCGGCTCCGCCAGTTCCGGCTGATCACCGCGCCCCCACGCGCCTCGATCAACCCCGCCGCATGCGCCTCCCCGATCGCCCCGGTCCGTCGGCGACCGTCACCCCCGTGCGTGCCGGTGGGCGATCCCGCCCTGTCCCCCGCCATCCCGAGCCCCTCCCCGGCGGCCCGGTCCGTCCGGGCCACCGCGGCTCACCCTGCACCACGACACCGGCCCGATCCGCTGGACGCGGATCGGGCCGGGAGCACCCTGTGGAGGCGCCGGAGGCTGTGGAGGACCAGCCGCCGGGTACTACTCCGGGAGGCGGAGTTCGGGCTTGTCGAGCTCCTCGATGTTGACGTCCTTGAAGGTCAGGACCCGCACGTACTTCACGAAACGGGCAGGCCGGTACATGTCCCACACCCAGGCGTCCGACATCCGGACGTCGAAGTAGACCTCACCGTCCGCGGACCTCGGGATCAGTTCGACCGCGTTCGCGAGATAGAAGCGCCGCTCCGTCTCGACGACGTAGGTGAACTGACCGACGATGTCGCGGTACTCGCGGTACAGCGAGAGCTCCATCTCGGTCTCGTAGTTCTCCAGATCCTCGGCGCTCATCTAGTGCTGCTCCTCGAATGCGCCTGGGCGGCGCGACGGACGTTGGCGTACGACATCCGGTGGATGTCGCTGGGACCGAGCTGCTCGATCGCCCTGGCGTGACCCGCGGTGCTGTACCCCTTGTGGGCGGCGAACCCGTAGCCCGGGTACCTCGGGTCGAGGTCCACCATAATCCGATCGCGGGTGACCTTTGCGAGGACACTCGCGGCGGCGATGGATGCGACGACCGCGTCGCCCCCGATCACCGCCGTGGACTGGCATCCGAGCCCGTCCACGGCGAACCCGTCGGTGAGGACGAAGCCCGGTGCCGGGTCGAGAGCGGCCACCGCACGACGCATCCCCTCGAGGTTGCACCGGTGCACACCCCGCTCGTCGATCCGATCGGACTCGATCACCACCACGGACACGGCGGTCGCCCTCCGCAGCACGGCGTCGTGGAGCCGTTCCCGGGTGGGCGGGGACAACTTCTTGGAGTCGTCGAGGTCGGCGAGGTCGGGGGCGAGCCGGTCCCCCAGCACGCATGCCGCCACCACCAGCGGACCCGCGCACGATCCGCGCCCGGCTTCGTCGACCCCGGCGACCGGGCCGAGGCCGCGCCGTCCCAGGGCCGCCTCGAGTGCCAGCCGTCCGTCACGCCGGGTCACCCTGACCCGGCCCGGTCGGACCGGGCTCACCCCGCGTTGATGTCCGGCGAGGGGACGGACCCGATCCGGTTGAACGGGAGGATGATGGCCTGCACCTTGCCGATGATGTTCCCCCCGGGGACGGTGCCCTGGAACTCGTCGCCCATGTGGTAGCGGGAGTCGGCGGAATTGCCCCGGTTGTCACCCATCACCCAGTAGTTGCCCTCCGGAACGGTGACCGGGCCGAACGCGCAGTTGAGTGGGTTGCGTTCGAGTGCGGGCTCCGCGTTGAGGTAGGGCTCGTCCAGGGGCTCCCCGTCCACGAGGAGGCCGCCGTCCGGAGAGCACCCGCCCACGGTCTGTCCGCCCACGGCGACCACGCGCTTGACCATGTCGTTCTGGTCGGGCGGGACGATGCCGATGACCCCTCCGATGTCCTGCAGGGTCCGTATCACCGGGTTGTCCGAACGGATGGACTGGTATCCCTGGTTCCAGGAATCCGGCCCCTCGAACACCACGACGTCCCCGGGCTGCGGATCGCCGAACCGGTACGAGATCTTGTCCACGAAGATCCGGTCACCCGTGCAGCCGGCACACCCGTGCAGCGTGGGCTCCATCGACTCCGACGGGATCTGGTAGACCCGCCCGACGAAGGTCTGGAAGACGAACACCAGCACCAGGGCGATCACCACCAGCAGGGGGATCTCGATGTACCAGGGCTGGCCCTTCTTCTCGGTGGTCCGCGCGTCGCGTCGGCCTCCACCCACGCCTCGAGCCGGGTCCCCGTCTTCTCGGGGGCCCGGCTCGGAGGGGTTCTGTCCAGGTGATTCGGTGCTGCTCACCCGGACGAGCGTAGTCGATCGGCCACCGCACACGGCGGCCGAGTCCGACCCGCTCTACGCGCTCAGCGCTTCTCCTTGATCTTCGCGGCCTTGCCGCGGAGGTTGCGGAGGTAGTACAGCTTGGCGCGACGGACGTCTCCGCGGGTCAGGACGTCGATGTGGTCGATGGTGGGCGAGTGCACCGGGAAGGTGCGCTCGACGCCGACGCCGAAGGAGACCTTGCGGACGGTGAAGGTCTCCCGGACGCCACCGCCCTGGCGGCGGATCACGACACCCTTGAAGACCTGGACGCGCTCCTTGGAGCCCTCGATGACCTTGACGTGCACGTCGAGCGTGTCGCCGGGGCGGAACGCCGGAATGTCGTCGCGGAGAGACTTGTTGTCGATGAAGTCGAGAGTGTTCATTGTGTTCCTCGGATGTCAGGAATTGAGGACAGAGGACCCTGGCGCCCGCCTCCCGGCGGGACGACCGGTTCGTGCCCGGATCAGCGCGACCGTTCGCGGACGCACGGATGCGCCCGGATGATCAACCTCGCTAGTGTGCCATTCCCGGCCCGCCCGCCCCAAATCAGCCCGCGCGGGGCGTCCAGCCGACGGAGGCGAGCGTCTCCAGGTCCGCCGGACGGAGATCTGCGCCGTCGAGCAGCTCAGGTCGGCGCTGCGCGGTGCGTCGCAGTGACTCGTCTCGCCGCCACCGCGCGATCTTCGCGTGGTCGCCGCTCCTGAGCACCGCGGGAACCGGCCGTCCCCGCCACTCCTCGGGTCGGGTGTAGCTCGGCCCCTCGAGTAGCCCGTCGGAGAAGGAGTCCTCCTCATGGCTGCGCTGGTTGCCCAGGACTCCCGGCAGGAGCCTGACGACGGCCTCCGCCATCACCAGGACCGCCACCTCTCCCCCGATGAGCACGTAGTCGCCGATGCTCACCTCTTCCACGTCCATCCGTGTGGAGGCCTCGTCGATCACCCGCTGGTCGATCCCCTCGTATCTGCCGCAGGCGAAGAGCAGGTGACCGCGACGGGCGTACCGGTGGGCGTCGTCCTGGGTGAAGGGCCGGCCGGCGGGAGTGGGCACGATGAGGAGAGACCGTTCTGCGGAGTCGTCCGCGGGCGGGGGTACCAGCTCGTCGAGAGCCTCACCCCAGACCGTCGGCCTCATGACCATGCCGGGGCCCCCACCGAACGGGGTGTCGTCGACGGACCGGTGCACGTCGTGGGCCCACGCACGGAGGTCGTGGACCTCGAGATCCAGGATTCCGCGATCGATGGCCCGCCCGGGCAGCGCCAGACGGAGCGGGGCGAGATAGTCCGGGAACGCGGTGACGACGTCGAGCCGGAGTCGCGGAGCGGGAACCGTGTCGTCGGTCCCCGTCACGAGGTCCCCAGATCGAGTAGTCCCTCCGGTGGGTCGATGACGCACGTACCGGAACCCAGGTCCACCTCGGGCACGATCCGGGTGACGAACGGCACGAGCGCGTCCGCACCGTTCGCGAGGCGCACCGCGAGCAGTTCCCCACCCGGCGTGTGGACGACCTCGGTGACCTCACCGAGTTCTGCCCCACCGGTGTCGAGGGCCCGCAGGCCCACCAGTTGGTGGTCATGGAACTCGTCCGGATCCCCGGTCTCCGGCAACGCCTCGGAGTCCACGAGCAGGAGCATCCCGCGCAACTCGTCGGCGGAGTTGCGGTCCGAGACGCCCTCCAGGCGCACGAGAAGCCGCCCGGAATGATCCCGGGCGGCTTCTACGGTGACCTCTCGGTCCGTGACGTTGTTCCCCTTGCCGGTGCGGCCCAGCAGGCGCTCGCCCACCGCGAAACGGTCACGGGGCGAGTCGGTCCGCACATCCACCACCAGCTCACCGCGGACTCCGTGGGATTTGACGACGCGGCCCACGACGAGTTCCATGGTGTCCTTCCGGTGCGGGTGGGTTCCGAGTGGGACTAGCGGTCGGTGTCGACCACGTCGACCCGCACGTCCGGCCCGCCGACGGCGGAGACGATCGTCCGGATCGCGGAGGCGGTACGGCCGCCGCGGCCGATGACGCGTCCGAGGTCCTCGGGCGACACGGTCACGCGGATCACCGTGCCGCGCCGACCGCCGCTCGACCTGACGGACACCGCGTCGGGATCCGACACGATGCCGCGGACGAGATGGTCGACGGCGTCGACGACCATGTCACTCATCGGACTCAGGCCTCGGCGTTCTCGGCGTCGGGCGACCCGGCCTCGGCGGACTCGGCCTCGGAGGCCTCGGCGGCGGCCTTCTTCGCGTCGTCCTCGGCCTTCTTCGCCTCTTCGGCCTTCTTGGCCTTCTCGGCCTTGCGCTTGGTGGTGATGGCCTCGGCGGACGGCTCGCCCTGGGCCTCCTCGAGCGCCTTGTTGAACAGCTCCAGCTTGCTGGGCTTGGGCTCGGCGACCCGGAGGGTGCCCTCGGTGCCCTCGAGGCCCTTGAACTTCTGCCAGTCGCCGGTGATCTTGAGGAGCGCCTCGACGGCCTCGGTGGGCAGGGCGCCCACGCCGAGCCAGTACTGCGCACGCTCGGAGTCGATCTGGATGAAGCTCGGCTCCTCCTTGGGGCGGTAGAGCCCGATCGTCTCGATGGCGCGTCCGTCGCGGCGGGTGCGGGCGTCGGCCACGACCACCCGGTACTGCGGGTTACGGATCTTGCCGAGGCGGGTGAGCTTGATCTTGACGGCCATGTGGCGTCTCGCTTTCTCTTGCGGGTCACGTGGCGATTCAGCGACTCCCGCACCTGTTGCGGGGCCCGGTTTCGCCTTCCGGGTGACCGCCGTTCGGCGCGGGCACCCGTTCGCGACCAGCACGACGGGACCCACCGGTGACGGCGTCCAGCGCACCAGTCTAAACGCCCCGCCACCGCTGGTACCAATCGGTGCCCGCGCGGCCGACCGGGTCAGCGCTTGGGGAACTTCAGGTCGTTCAGATCGATGCCCTCGAGTCCCGGGGGGAGCTTGTCGAGTCCGGGCGGCATCTGGGACAGATCCGGCATCCCTCCGGGGGGCATCCCCGGCATCCCCGGCATCCCCGGAGGCATCCCCGGCATCCCACCGGGCATCATTCCCCTGTTCTTGGGCTGGGTCGGCCCGCGGCCCTTGCCCTTGCCCTTCTTGCCCTTGCGCTGGTTCTTCCGGCCGGCTCCGGGCATGCCCATCTGACCCGCCATGCGGCTCATCATCTTGCGGGCCTCGAAGAACCGGTCCACCAGCTGGTTGACGTCGGTGACCGTGACACCGGAACCCTTGGCGATGCGCTGGCGGCGGGATCCGTTGATGATCTTCGGATCGGCACGCTCCTCCGGCGTCATCCCCCGGATGATCGCCTGGATACGGTCCAGGTACTTCTCGTCGATGTCGCCGACGGCCGCCTTCATCTCCTTGCCCCCGGGCAGCATTCCCAGCAGGTTTCCGATGGGGCCCATCTTGCGGATCATCAGCATCTGGTCGAGGAAGTCCTCGAGCGTGAGCTCCCCCGAGCCGATCTTGGCCGCGGTCTTCTCCGCGTCCTTGGCGTCGAAGACGGTCTCGGCCTGCTCGATGAGCGAGAGCACGTCGCCCATGCCGAGGATCCGGCTCGACATGCGGTCGGGGTGGAAGACGTCGAAGTCCTCGAGCTTCTCGCCGTCGGAGGCGAACATGATCGGGGTGCCGGTGAGCTCACGGACGCTCAGCGCGGCGCCGCCACGGGCGTCGCCGTCGAGCTTGGTCAGGACGACGCCGGTGAAGCCGACCCCCTCGCGGAAGGCCTCCGCGGTCATCACCGCGTCCTGGCCGATCATCGCGTCGAGGACGAAGAAGGTCTCGTCCGGCTGGACCGCGTCACGGATGCCCCTGGCCTGGGCCATGAGCTCCTCGTCGATACCCAACCGGCCGGCGGTGTCGACGATCACGACGTCGTGCATCTTGGCACGGGCGTGCGCGAGGCCCCGCTGGGCCACGGACACCGGCTCCTGCACGCCGACGACCTCGCCGTCTCCCCCGACGGACGTGCCGGGATGGGGTGCGAAGACCTGCACGCCGGCGCGCTCGCCGACGATCCGGAGCTGGTCGACCGCACCCGGCCGCTGCAGGTCGCACGCGACGAGGAGCGGGGTGTGACCCTGGCCCTTGAGCCAGTACGCGAGCTTTCCCGCCAGAGTGGTCTTACCCGCACCCTGCAGACCGGCGAGCATGATCACCGTCGGGGGTTGCTTGGCGAACTCGATGCGCCGCGCCTGGCCACCCAGGATCGCGGTGAGTTCGGCGTCGACGATCTTGACGACCTGCTGCGCGGGGTTGAGGGCCTCGGACACCTCGGATCCCTTGGCCCGTTCCTTGACGCGCGAGATGAACGTGCGCACGACGGGAAGGGCGACGTCCGCCTCGAGCAGCGCCAGGCGGATCTCGCGCGCCGTCGCGTCGATGTCGGCGTCGCTGAGCCGCCCCTTCCCGCGCAGGTCCTTGAGCGCACCTGCCAGGCGATCGGACAAGGAATCGAACACGGCTACAGCTCCCTGGGTCGCGGGCCGGGGGCGTGGTGGCCCCGGCGTCGTCGACGACGACTGCTCACAGGGTATCGGCACGCCCCACGCCGGGCGTGGCGGGATCGCGCCGGGGAAGCAGCGACTCCACCTCCGTGGCCGTGCTGAGCACCGCTCCGGGGCCGGACAGTGCGAAGACGTCCTCGACCGCGGCGCCGCGGGTCCGCACCACGACCCAGTCGATCCTCGCCCCCTTGCCCAGGATCGACGCGATGACCTTGGCGAACAACCCCGGTCTGTCCTCGGCCCGCACCTCGAGCAGGATGCCGTCGGCATCCGTCCGTCGATTGACCAGGACCGAGGACCTGGCCTGGGGCGGTCCGATCAGGCGGGAGGCGTTGCGTGCGAGCGCGGCCCTCAGCGAGGCCGACACCCCGGAGTCTACCGCCCGGCGCAGGTCCTGGCGGAGGACCTTCGGGTCGACGGGGTCGCCGAAACGGGTGGACACCGTCATCCTCGCGCGTACCCCACCGGGTGGGCGCAGGTCGATCTCCGCGTCGACGATCTCCAGCCGGTGCGCGGCGAGGACCTCGGCCGTCACCGCGAGGGACTTGCCCGAGCCCGGGACCACGAGGGTGATCTCGTGATTGGTCCCCGTCCCGGCGGGGCGCAGGTCCACCACGACGTCGGGGGGGCCGTGCGGCCGGGTGGCGTCGACGGTCGGCGCCTCCACCGCGCCAGGTTGCGACCCCATCCGGTCCCGGCACGCATCGACCAGCATCGCGTGTGCCCTGGCCCTGCCCGGGGTCCAGACCGTCGGCCCTGTGGCCAGCGAATCGGCCTCGGTGAGCGTGGCGAGCACGTCGAAGGCGGTCGCGTCCCGGTCGAGCGTGGCCAGCACGGAGTCGGCCGTCGCCGGGTCCGAGGGGTCACGCCTGGTCGCGGTCACGGCCAGCAGCAGGTGGTGCCGGACGATCCGGACCAGGGTGTCGACGTCGTCGGGATCGAGCCCCATCCGTCGCACGATGGGGCCGACCATCTCGGCGCCCGTCTCGCTGTGGTCGCCCTCGCGACTCTTGCCGAGGTCGTGCAGCAGCGCAGACAGCAGGAGCAGATCTGCGCGCGCGACCGAGGTGGTCAGCCGGGAGGCCTCCACCGCGGTCTGGACCAGGTGACGATCGACGGTGTAGACGTGAGCCCGGTCCCTGGCGGGCAGATCCCTCACCTCTGACCACTCGGGGATCATCCGCTCCCACAACCCGCTCCGATCCAACGCCTCGACGACCGGCACCTGGCCCTCACCGGAGCCCAGCAGGACGAGGAGGTCCGAGAGCGCCTCGGCGGGCCACCGACCCTCGGGGACCGGCGAACGCTCCACCAGTACCCCGAGCGTCGAACCGGCCACGGGGAGCCCGAACCGGGCCGCCGCCGCCGCCACCCGTAGTGGGAGCCACGGGTCCTCGGTGACACGGGCGTTCCTCGCGAGTGCCACCTCACCGGCGTGCTCCACCACGCCGTCGTCGAGTGGTCTGCGGACCGGCGATCTGCGCAGCAGCCCGGTCAGACCGCGGGAGGACAGCGACGCGCACGAGCCCCGGATGGCCTGATCCGCGGTGAACGCGATGGTCCGGGAGGCGTCACTGAGCGCACGGGCGAGGTCGAAGCGATCGCCCAGCCCGAGCGCCAGCCCGACCTCGTCCCCGTACTCGGCGTGCAGTACCTCCCGGGGCCGCCCGCTCACCCGGTGGAGCTCCGTCCGCGCGTCGAGCACGAGCCGGTGCGCGGCCGTCAGCCCTCCGGGGACGACCGGGCGCCCGTCACTGAGGTGTGCGACCGCGAGCGCGGTGACCAACTGTGAATCCCGCAGGCCGCCCACGCCGTTCTTGAGATCGGGTTCACTCCGGTGCGCGATCACGCCGGACCGCTGACGCCGGGCCACGGCGGCGGCCACGAGATCGTCGAACCGGGAGGCGATCTGGTCACGCCACTGGCGCCGGGCGCCGTCGACCACGAGCGCGCCCAGGTCCGCGTCCCCGGCGATCACCCGGGCGTCCAGCAGACTCAATCCCACCGAGACGTCCGCAGCCGCCACCGCGAGACACTGGTCCACGGTCCGGACACTGTGATCCAGGCCCACGCCCGAGTCCCACAGGGGGTACCACATGGCGTCGGCGAGTTCACCGACGTCGCGGTCGGGTCGTCGCTCGTGCACCAGCACCAGGTCGAGGTCGGAGTACGGGAGCACCTCGCGCCGGCCGAGCCCGCCGAAGGCCACGAGGGCGAACCCGGACCCCGGTCCGATCCCGGCCTCCTCCGCGAGCCGTCCGAGTTCCATCTCGTACAACTCGCACAGTGCGTCCCGCAGGTGCGCCGCGGGGAGGTCGGCCGTCGCGGCCGAGAGGATCTGCTCGCGTCCGTCCCGCAGCGCCATGGCCCGCTCACCGTCCCCCGTCAGGCTCACGTCGTCCCTCTTTCCCTCATGAGTGTGTCTCCAGACTGTCGGCCCCGTGTCACCTCGTGGCGGCCACGGTGTTTCGCTTCTGTGAACGCCTGTGCACCCCCACCGAGATCGACGGTGAGGCAGGGGGAATGACTGAGAAACGCGGTCGACCCCGGGTCCGGGGTCGACCGCGCCTCGTGGTGTCGTCGATCAGATCGCGGCGTCGCCCGCCTCGCCCGTGCGGACCCGGACGATGCTCTCGACGTGGGTCACCCAGACCTTGCCGTCGCCGATCTTCCCGGTTCGCGCGGCATCCACGACCAGCTGGACGACCGTGTCGGCGGTCTCGTCGTCGACGACCACCTCGACCCTGATCTTGGGGACGAAGTCCACGGCGTACTCAGCACCGCGATAGACCTCGGTGTGACCCTTCTGGCGGCCGTAACCCTGGACCTCACTGATGGTGAGACCGTGGATTCCCGCCTGTTCGAGTGCTGCCTTGACGTCGTCGAGCGTGAACGGCTTGACGATCGCGGTGACGAGCTTCATGTCAGGGGTTCCTTTCGCAGATGTCGGCTCAACGGATGAGCGCGTTGGTGGAGGCCTCGTACGCGGACTCCGCGTGCTCGGCGCCGTCGATACCGGACTGCTCGTCCGTCTCGTTGATGCGCCATCCCAGCGGGCGGCAGATCACGTAGGCGATCGCGGTCATGATGGCGGTGAAGACGAGCGCCGCCACGGCGATCACGATCTGGACCACGAGCAGCTTCCACCCGTCCGCCGAGTAGAACACGCCGGCATCGGTGTCGAAGGTGCCGGTGGCCAGGAGGCCGATGGCGATGGTGCCCCAGAGACCCGCCACGAGGTGGACGCCCACGACGTCGAGCGAGTCGTCGTAGCCGAAGCGGTGCTTGAGTCCCACGGCGAGGGCACACAGGGCGCCGGACACGGCACCGAGGGCGATCGCGCCGAGGGGGTGGACCGACCCCGCGGCCGGGGTGATGGCGACCAGACCGGCGACGACGCCCGAGGCCGCACCGAGGCTGGTCGGATGACCGTCCCTGATCCGCTCGGTGAGGAGCCAGCCGAGCATCGCGGCGGCCGTGGCGACGGTGGTGTTGATCCAGGCCAGGCCTGCGGCACCGTTGGCACCGAACGCCGAACCGGCGTTGAAGCCGAACCAGCCGAACCACAGCAGACCGGCGCCGAGCATGACGACCGGGAGGCTGTGGGGCCGGAACGCGGTGCGGCCGAAGTCGTAACGCTTGCCGATCAGCAGGACGAGGACCAGCGCCGCCATACCGGCGTTGATGTGGACGACCGTGCCACCGGCGAAGTCGACCGGGGCCACTGCCGCGGTGAGACCGCCCTCACCGTCGTCGACGGTGCCGAAGATCATCGAGGCGAGGCTGTTCTCCGAATGCGAGAGGAGCCCGCCGCCCCAGACCATGTGGGCCATGGGGAAGTAGGCCAGCGTGACCCACACGGCGGCGAAGGTCAGCCAGGTACCGAACTTCACGCGCTCGGCGATGGCTCCCGAGATGAGGGCGACGGTGATGATCGCGAAGGTGACCTGGAAGCCCACGTCGACGACCTGCGGGTAGGCGCCCGATGCGGACGTCACCCAGTTGTCGGCGTCGCCGATCACCCCGGCGAGACCGAACATCTCGAAGGGGTTCGCGAAGAGACCGAGCACGTCCTGCTCGCCGTAGGACATCGACCAGCCCCACAGCACGTAGACGATCCCGACGACCCCCATCGCGCTGAACGACATCATCATCATGTTGAGCACTGACTTCTGGCGGGACATCCCGCCGTAGAACATCGCCAGTGCGGGCGTCATGAGCAGGACCAGGGATGCCGCCATGAGCATCCAGGCCGTGTCTCCCGCATCGATCTCCGTCGTCGCCTCCTGGGCGAGCAACAAGACACTGTCACCTCTCACGGTGAGGTCCTCCTCGTCTCCATGGTGAGCGTTTGTCACTCACTCTCGGTTCAGAAGAATTCCTTTCCGCTGTTTCAGCCGATGCGCGGTCGTGTTTCCGGTCTGTAACGTGGCCGGCCCTGTGGTTCCGATCGTGTGTCCTGTGTACCCGCGCGTCCTAGGTTCCGAGCAGGGCGTCGACGAAGGCATCCGCCGTGAACGGCGCCAGATCGTCGGCTCCCTCGCCCAGTCCGACGAGCTTGACCGGCACCCCGAGTTCGTGTTGGACCTGGAAGACGATGCCGCCCTTGGCGGTGCCGTCGAGCTTGGTCAGCACCACGCCGGTGATGTCGACGACCTCCTTGAACACCCGCGCCTGCATGAGACCGTTCTGCCCCGTCGTCGCGTCGATGACCAGCAGCACCTCGTCGACCGGGGTCTTCTTCTCCACGACCCGCTTGACCTTTCCGAGCTCGTCCATGAGCCCGGTCTTGGTGTGGAGGCGGCCGGCGGTGTCCACCAGGACCGCGTCCACCCCTGTCTCGACACCCCGGGCGACCGCGTCGAACGCCACCGACGCGGGGTCCGCGCCCTCCTTGCCCCGCACGACCTCCGCTCCGACCCGTTCGGCCCAGGTCTGGAGCTGGTCGGCGGCCGCGGCGCGGAAGGTGTCGGCGGCACCGAGCAGGATGTGGCGTCCGTCCGCCACCAGGACGCGGGCGAGTTTGCCGGTGGTGGTGGTCTTGCCGGTGCCGTTGACCCCGACGACGAGGATCACGGCGGGGGTGCCGTTGTTCGGCAGCGCACGAAGCGAGCGGTCGTACTCGGGGTGGAGGTTGTCCACGAGGGCCTGCCGCAACAGGCCCCGGACCTCGGCCTCCGTGCGGATCTGCCTGGTCGCGATGTCCTCACGCAGGCGGTCGACGACGCGCTGGGTGACCGTGGTGCCCAGGTCCGCCATGATCAGCGTGTCCTCGATCTCCTCCCACGCGTCCTCGTCGAGATCACCTGCGCCCAGGAGCCCGAGCAGCCCCTGACCCACGGCGCCCTGGGAGCGCGCCAGCCGACCGCGGAGGCGGTCCAGGCGCCCCTCGGACGGGTCGATCCGCTCGACGGGGGCGACCGGGGAGGGGGCCCCGGTGATCAGCTCGGTCGTGGGGACCGGGACCTCCTCGTCCGGGACCTCCGGCGGTACCACCACCGGTTCGACGGGCGCGGGTTCCACGACGACCGTGTCGTCGCTCGGACCGGGTTCGGTGTCCGGCTCGGGCACGACCGGCGTCTCGACCGACCGGGGGGTCTCGACCGTGTCGGCCGGGCGGGGTGTGTCGACGGGGCGGGGTGTCTCGACGGGGCGGGGCGTGTCGACCTGCGGGGGTGTCTCGACGGGGCGGGGTGTCTCGACCGGCCGGGACGTCTCGCGCGGCAGGGGTTCCCTCGGGGGTGCCGCGGTGGCGGTCCCGCCCGCCTCGGTGAACGAGAAACCCGTCCCCGCCTGATAGTTGCCGGAGCGTTCCTCACGGGTGAGTTCCCTGCGTTCCTCCGGCTTGCTCAGCGAGATCTGTCGCTTCCTGCGGAGCTGCAGACCCACGACCAGCGCGAGCACGGCGAGCAACAGGACGGCGACGACGGCGATGATGATCCAGGTGGTGTTCACGGTGCCCAGTATGGACGACGACCCCCGTCCTCATCCCGGCCCCGGGCGGCGTGGGCGGACCTAGACTGGCGCGCGTTCCCGTAAGGAGGTGTCCGCGCGTGACCGAGGTCGCTGCCCCGCACGTCCCGGTCAGGGCCCGGAGGCCTCACCTCCGGCGTACCCCTGTGTTGCCCACCTGGGCCGCGAAGACGGTCATGGCCGTGACGGGCCTGGTCTTCACCTCGTTCGTCGTGGTGCACATGATCGGCAACCTCAAGGTGTTCGGCGGTGCGTCCGGTTTCGACGGTTACGCCGAGTGGCTGCGGACGCTGCTCTATCCCCTGGTGCCGCACGAGGGGGTGCTGTGGGCCCTGCGGGTGGTGCTGGTGCTGAGCCTGGTGGCACACATCTGGTGCTCGGTGGTGCTCGCGCGACGGTCCCGGGCGTCGGCGGGTCCTCGTCGTCGTCGCACCGGTCTGACCGCCGGTTCCTTCGGCGCGCGATCCATGATGCTGACCGGCGTGGTGATGCTGCTGTTCGTGGTCTTCCACGTCCTGGACATGACCACCGGCACACCGCCCGCCGCCAGTGACTCCTTCGTCCCCGGTTCGGCGTACTCGAACCTCGTGGCCAGCTTCGCCAGGCCGTGGGTGGCCGCGTTCTACGGGATCACCATGGTCCTGCTGGCGGTACACGTGGCGCACGGCGTCCGCACGGCGGCGGGCGATCTCGGGGTGACGGGCGTCCGGAGCCGTGCCGCGGCGACGGTCGTGGGTGGGGTCGCCGCCGTCGCCGTCCTGGTGGGCAACGCCCTGATCCCGATCGCGGTGCAGGCCGGGTGGCTCGCATGACCGGCCCACGC
>NZ_JAALEB010000249.1:0-4870 GCF_014145165.1 Dietzia sp. Cai40
GCCCGCCGGGTGCGAGGTGAAACCCCGCGTGATGGTCACGTCGCGGAGGTCGCCGTCCGCGCGTCCGTCTGCTCTGCCGTCAGTAGATGAGGTCACGCCCGCCGATACTAGCGGCCGGCACCCGGAGACAGGGCCTCGGACACCGGGCCCCGGAACCCGACGCTCAGACCTCGAGCCTGAGATCAGGCTCCGCCAACAGGACCTCGCCGTCGAACTGCGCGGCGGCCTCGGCGCGCACGGCCTCGCGGTCCGTCCACGGGGGGATGTGGGTCAGCACCAGACGGCCCACCCCGGCCAGTCGGGCGGTCCGGCCGGCCTCGGCACCGGACATGTGGATCCCCGGCGGGCGGCCCTCCTCGTGGGTCCACGAGGCCTCGCAGAGGAACACGTGGGCGCCGGCCGCGAGTTCGACCAGCGAGTCGCAGTAGGCGGTGTCACCGCTGTAGGCCAGGACGCGACCGGACTCCGACGTCAGGCGCATCCCGTAGGACTCCGGCGGGTGATCCACCCGGTCGGCCCGCACGCGCAGGCCCACCTCGCCGTCGTCGCCCGTCATCTCCACGTCGGGCGTGACATCCCACGACCCCACCTCGAAGGTGTCCGACAGATCGTCCACCGCCCCCGGTTCCTCCGCCGAGGCGACCCCGATCCGGTACGCGGTCCCGGACGGCCCGATGAGCGGCACCCGGACCGCGCGCTCGGCCTCCGGACCGTAGCGCCGCAACACCAGCAGGCCCGGGACGTCCAGGCAGTGATCGGCGTGGAGATGGGACAACAGGATCGTGGCGTCCTCCGGCGCGATGTACCGCTGCAGAGCCCCCAACACCCCCGGCCCCATGTCGATCACGACCGGGGCGACCCCCTCGACCTCCACCAGATACCCGGACGCCGGCGAGGTGGGTCCGCCGATACTCCCCGAGCAACCCAGGACAGTCAGAAACATGGGCACCATCGTGCCACGGCCGGCGCGAGGTCGCCCGGAGTGTGCCCCGGCGGGCGACCGGGAACCGGTCCGCGGGGAGGGATCACACCGCACCCGCGAGGCCGACCGACACGAGACCGGGTCCGAGGAACCGGGACGCCACCCTTCGGAAGCTGTCCGGGTCACCGGTCACGAGGTACTCCCGCGTCGCCGGATCCGCCGCGTCGTGGGGGCGCAGCAGGTCCGCGGCGGTGAGCACGCGCAGCACGTCCTTGGCGGTCTCCTCGGCGCTGGAGACCAGCGTGACGTGATCGCCCACCGCGAGCTGGACCACCCCGGACAGCAGGGGGTAGTGGGTGCACCCCAGGACCAGGGTGTCCACGTCCGCGTCCCGGATCGGCGCGAGGTACGCCTCCGCCAGACCCAGGACCTGCCGACCGCTGGTGATCCCGCGCTCCACGAACTCGACGAACTTCGGGCACGCCACCGAGGTCAGGTGGACCCCGGCCGCCGCGGCCACGGCGTCGTCGTAGGCCAGCGACGCGACCGTGGCGCGCGTGGCGATCACCCCGATGCGGCCCGAGCGCGTGGTGGCCACCGCCCGCCTGGCCGCCGGCTGGATCACCTCCACCACCGGTACCGGGTAGCGCTCGCGCGCGTCCCGCAGCATCGCCGCCGAGGCGGTGTTGCACGCGATCACCAGAGCCTTGACCCCGCGGTCGACAAGGGAGTCCGCGACCGCCAGGGCGTGCTCGCGCACCCGGGCCAGGGGCAGCGGCCCGTACGGACCGTTGGCCGTGTCCCCCACGTAGATCAGCGACTCGTCGGGGAGCTGGTCCATGATCGCCCGGGCCACGGTGAGTCCACCCGCCCCCGAGTCGAACACCCCGACCGGGGCCAGTGGATCGGGAGACGTCACCTCGGCGAACCGGCGTTCCGCCGCTGCCCGGCGGTGACCGCCTGTGGCGTCCGGTCGCGTTTGAGTCCGTACGCCGAGAGGACCCCGCCGATGGCCCCGCCGAGGTGACCCTGCCAGGACACGCCGTCCAGCATCGGGGACAGTCCCGCGAGCGCCTCGAACCCGTAGTAGAAGCCGATCACCAGACCCACGACCAGGTGCAGGAACCGGCGGGAGAACAGACCCCGGACGATCACGTAGAAGATGTAGCCGAACACGATGCCGGACGCCCCGATGTGGACGGTCCCGGTGCCGCCCAGGACCCACGACACGACACCCGAGGCCAGCCACGAGATGAGCGTGACGCTGATCAGGGGCCGGATCCCGGACATCGCGATGATCGATCCCAGGACGAGCAGGGCGATCGAGTTGCCGATCAGGTGCGCCCAGTCCCCGTGGAGGAAGGGTTGGAAGATGATGCCGGGGAGCCCGTCGGTCGAGAGCGGACGCACCCCGTAGCCGTCGAGTCCCTGCGGGGGCCCGATGGTGGCCTGGATGACCTGGTCGGCCGCCTCGACCACCCACATCAGTGCGACAAAGGCGAAGAGCAGGATCAGTGCCGGCCAGCGGCGCGGCCCCTGAGGGACGGGCCGGGCGGTCTGGACGCCCCCCGCCCGGAACGTGCGTGGATCTGGATTCACCGTGTTCTCCTCACTTCCCGGTCAGAGCGGTGCACAGGGAGTCCTGCATGAAGGTCAACCAGTGGTAGACGTCCAGGTGCGCCGACCTCGGGTCGTCCTCCGCGACGAACTCGGGGATGTCGGTGGCCGGGACGCCGTCCACCGCCCCGGCCTCGAGCAGCAACGCGCCCAGGCCGAGCCTGACGTCGTTGAGACACCCCATCCAGGCCTGTGCCTGCTCGGGGCTGAGCGAGACCGTCCCCCCACGCGCCGGGAGGGACCTCAGGACCGTCGACGCCGCGGCGAGCTTGACGTCGATGATCTCCGGCTCGTGGATCATGCGCATGCCCGAGTTGTGTGCGCGGGCCACCGCGGCGGCGTCCGCGTCCGATCCCCCACCCGGCTCGGGCCGGTGGAAGTCGGGGAGCAGGCGGGCGAGCGGGGCCTCGACGGGGAGCTCGGAGTGGCCGCTGCGCATCCCGGTGATCTCGGCCAACTCGTCCCTCGGCGCGGAGTCGCGCCGCTGCTCGAGCATGTCGACGATGTTGGACACCAGGGCGTGGAGGATCTGCACCTCGTGACCCTCCATGACCGCCTTGACCCGGGGGCCGGTGAGGGAGGACTTGCGCTGCCAGGCCTTCACGGGCTCAGACCTCCCGCTGCATGGTGGCCCACAGTCCGGCCTCCTGCAGCTTCCGGACGTCGTTCTCCACCTTGTCCCGGCTCCCGGACGAGACCACCGCGCGGCCGTCGTTGTGGACCTTGAGCATGAGCTCGTGCGCCTTCTCCCTGCTGTAGCCGAAGACCCGCTGGAACACGAAGGTCACGTAGCTCATCAGGTTGACCGGGTCGTCCCACACCACGGTGAGCCAGGGACTGTCCACCCCGGCGTCGAGCTCGGTGTCCGTGGCTTCCACGGGCGCGGCCGACGGCATCGCCATCACGGGGACGACGCTCCGGTCGTCCGCGATCTGTGTGGTCACGGTGTGCATACGGCCAAGGATACGGATTACCGCCGGGTCGGCCACGCCGTAGAGTCAGCCGGGTGACCGCGACCGCGCCAACGCGCGCCCCTCACCCGCCGGGCCGTCCGTCCAGCGCACTGCTCACGGACAAGTACGAGCTCACGATGATCCGGGCCGCACTGGCCGACGGGACCGCCGACCGCCCCTGTGTGTTCGAGGTGTTCGCCCGACGGCTCCCGGCGGGTCGCCGATACGGCGTCGTCGGCGGCACGGGCCGACTCCTGGAGCGGCTCCGGGACTTCCGCTTCGGTGAGGAGGAGCTCGCGGTGGTGGCCGACTCCCTCGACGAGCGGACCCTCGGGTGGTTGCGGGATTTCCGGTTCACCGGCCACATCGACGGGTACCCCGAGGGCGAACTGTTCTTCCCGGGATCCCCGGTGCTGAGCATCCGGGGCGGGTTCGCCGAGTGCGTGCTGCTCGAGACCCTGGTCCTGTCCGTGCTCAACCACGACAGCGCGATCGCCTCCGCCGCCGCGCGCATGACCGCGGCGGCCGACGGCCGACCGATCATCGAGATGGGGTCGCGCCGCACCCACGAGGAGGCCGCGGTGGCGGCGGCCCGCGCGGCGTACCTCACGGGGTTCGCGTCCACCTCCAACGTCGAGGCGACCCGGCGGCACGGGGTCCCCTCCGCCGGCACGTCCGCGCACGCGTTCACCCTGCTGCACACCGGACCGGACGGCCCGGACGAGGCGTCCGCCTTCCGATCCCAGGTGGCCACCCTCGGTGTGGACACCACCCTGCTGGTGGACACGTACGACATCACCCGCGGCGTGGCCACGGCGATCGAGGTGGCCGGGCCCGGGCTGGGGGGCGTCCGGATCGACTCGGGCGACCTCGGGATGCTCGCCCGCCAGGTCCGTGTCCAGCTGGACTCCCTGGGCGCCCACCGGACCCGGATCGTGGTCTCCGGAGATCTCGACGAGTACGCGATCGCGGCCCTGCGGGCCGAACCCGTCGACGCGTACGGGGTGGGAACCCGGCTGGTGACCGGCTCCGGCGCCCCCACCGCCGGGATGGTCTACAAGCTCGTCGAGGTGGACGGCATACCGGTGGCCAAGCGGTCCGCACACAAGGAGTCCCTGCCGGGTGCCAAGCGCGCGGTCCGGCTGCACCGGCGTTCGGGCACCGCGGTCGAGGAGGTGCTCCTGCCGTGGGCGGGTTCCCTGCCGGCCGACCCGGGTCTGGAGCAGCGGGACCTGATGGTCCCCCTCATGCGCGACGGCGACACCGCGGCCGACCTGCCGACCCTGGCCGAGTCGCGGGCGCTCCACGAGTCCGCGATGGTGACCCTGCCGTGGGAGGGTCTGGCCCTGAGCGAGGGCGAGCCGGCGGTCCCCGTGCG
>NZ_JAALEB010000024.1:0-10846 GCF_014145165.1 Dietzia sp. Cai40
GCGGTCCATCCAGTCCGGCACGTGCACCGCGCCGGGGCCGAGGATCGCCGGCGGACGCTCGATCCCGAAGAGCGGGTCGGTCACCGCTGGTCCGCGCCCAACACCGCCCACGCCTGCTCCGCCAGCGCCGGTGTCGCGGCGGCCACGACGGTGCCACCGTCCAGCGGCTGCCTGCCGTCCGGGCCGGTGATCACGCCGCCCGCCGCCTCGATGATCGGGATGAGTGCCACGATGTCGTAGGACTTCAGATCCGCCTCCACGACCAGGTCGACCCGGCCCGCGGCGAGCATGCAGTAGGCGTAGCAGTCGCCGCCGAAGCGCTGGAGGCGGACCCGGGAGCCGAGCTCGTCGTAGCGGCTGCGCACCTCGCCGTGGTCCCCGAACATCGACGGGTGGGTGGTGTACATGATCGCCTCGGACAGCTCGTCGCACCCCGAGACGTGGAGGTCGAACGCCTCCGGGCCGTCCGATCGGCGACGCACGGTGGCGCGTCCGTGGACCGCGGCGAAGGTCTCCCCCAACACCGGTTGGTCCATCCACCCGGCGACCGCCCGGCCGTCCTCCACCACCCCGACGAGGGTTCCCCACCCCGCCATCCCCGTGAGGAAGGCCTTGGTGCCGTCGATCGGGTCGAGGTACCAGGTGCGGGCGGCGTCGGCCGGGCCGGACTCGCCGTTCTCCTCCCCCACCACCCGGTCACCCGGCGCCATCGAGGAGATCCCGGCACGCAGCAGCGCCTCGATGTCGCGGTCGGCCTCGGTCACCGGGTCGTACCCCCGCTCACCGCCCTTGTCACCGGCGACCAACGCCTCGAGCTCGCCGTGGAAGTGTCGGCGGGCGATCCGGCCGGTGGCGGCGAGCAGCTCGTCGAGATGCTCGATCAGGTCGGGATCCAGGGGGCGGTCGGGCCTCGCAGTCATGGACCCATGGTGCATCACGGATGGAGAACCGGTCGCCCGGCACTCTAGGAAACTACTGTCCCCAACAAAATCCCTGCCAGGACTCACCATCCAGGATCAGTGACCGGTCTTCGACAACAGCCTCAAGAATTCGCATGATCGTGGCCAAGTTGTCGAGTGCCAGATGAAGATAACGAGACGAGGATAGTGCCGCGTCGGCGACATCTTCCAAACCCTCGGACCCCGAAATGAGCCCCCCTGCCGTGTCGGTGCCCGGAAGCGCCCCCTCGGCGAGAATCGCGGCCGCGACCTTCGGAGGTTGGACGAAACGCAACTGGTCGACGGTACCCGCAGCGCCAATCCGACGCTGACACTCAACCTCGATCGCACGTACCGCGAGCGCGCCCATTAGTCGGACCCTCCGTAGGACTGCACTTATCGCAGCCGCGGCCTCGATGTTCAGGAATGAGCTGACACTGTGCACGCCGACTTCGTCGCTGAAGCTGAACACCGGGTTCCCGGAGAAACACTTCAGGGCCGAACCGGCCGCATCGTCGAGGTTGGCGATTGCGGCGCGCCCAATTGCATCGACCGAGTGCGGTGGTCGCCGACTCACAGGCAACTGAAGGTGCCTGGCACCCACCTTCTCGTCGGGACCCCTGAGAATCCGATCCACGAGTTCCGACGACCCCTCGACTGTCCTTCTAAGCCTCCTACCTGCCATGACTACAGAAGCAGTCGAAAGAAAATTCCCGTTGATCAATGCGATGAGGTCGCCCGCAGCCCAACCCGAGACTGCCGACTCCCCGAGCGTTGCGTTCACCCACCATGCGGCTGGGACGACGTCACCACATCCGTAAGAGTCCCACCATGCACCTTCCGCGACGACCTCGTGACCGAATGAATCCAGGAGCGCGCGGAAGGTCTGACCCGAGATACCCGACCCCCCCTGCGCGAGTTGGTGGATCTTCACCGCGGAAATGGTCCGAAGCCATTCGGCCGACATGCTGCATCGACGGCCAATCAGATGCGAACGAAGAAGCAATCCCTGCGACTGTGCTGTGGATTCGACGGCATCGAGTTGACCGAGGAGAGTTGTGAAGCCATATATCTTGCCCAGGCTCCCTTCGTCTATGCCCTGGTCAATGGTTCCCCGCTCGGCGATGATCTGTGGCTCGGCCTCTGTCCAACTCCGGTCTATGGACCCGCTATCCACCGCATTGTTCACCAGAACCACCCTCGATTCAGGCATCAGATCTCCTCCTGACGAGCAAGACAACGGCGAGTAGAAGCAGCATCAGCGCGGTCGTCCCCCCCATGAGGATGTCGAGGTGCACGACCCTAGTCAGGTCCATAATCAACGACCTCTGCGCGTCTCCCGGATAGCCGTTCACATCGCCGCTGAACCCAGTCTGAACAACCGTGAGGACGGTCTGGAGAATCGTCAGCAGACCGATGACGAACAACACCATCTCGACGAGCTGTTGATAACCCTTGCTCCGTAACTGGGCGCGGAGTTCGAGAATGCGAGCCACCTCAGCAATGCGGGATTCGAGTCGGGACCGGTAACCCGCTCCTTCCCACGAATCCAGGATGCGACCAGCCACCCTGGCGGGAATTCCCTGAACTGTCGAGCTCAACTCGTCTCTGCAGAGGCCCTGAAAAGCCATCATCCGGCTCGCCTCAAGATCTTTCCGAATGCCCGTTGCCCGCCTGAGTCCGATCCGGTTGGCTGCGAGATCCTCCAGCAGATCACCCGACAACTGGTCCACCGCGAACAACTGCACCCACAGCGCCTGCGCTATGAGAACTCCTCTCTTCACTTCCTCTTCGTGATCCGCCCTACTGCGTAACACGACATTGTTTCCCCAACTGACGATCATCTTGGGGCGCCCATCATCCGTTCCATCATTCGCCGTCGCGAACACCTCTGTCGACATGTCCGCCAACCAGTTAGTGGGAGGTTCACCCTCGTCCGTCAGCAGAGTTCGGTTCACCCAAAGAATCTGCCCGGGGAACGCATCGACGCCATCGAGGAATTCGCACACGAGGCCGGTAATGCCGGTCTCAATGTCCTCGATCGAGAGCCGATCGCTTATCGACACAAGCTCCAATTCGGCGCTGAACAGCGTGACCCCAGCGATTTTCTCGACCCTCGCAGCACGGAAGGCACCCCGCATCATTACGCTATCCGGCACGACTGTGCCAACTTCTGTGACAGGCAACTCCGCCTCTACGACCGAGTCCAGGTAGCGGCACATGAACTGCCCCCTACTGGTAAGCCGAGGCCCGTCAAGCTCATCTTTCCAGGGGGGCCAAATGGCCCCGGGGTCTTCTACCGGAACAGCAGATGGCGCCACGACGAGGAAGCGAGAATGTGACCATGCCTGAGACATGTGTGCACAGTAGCGACTTCGACGCGTTTCTTGCGAAGCCCACATGGCAGGCGATCGGATCCAGGCACCCGAGGAGGATTTCGTGCACAGGAGACCGTTCACTATGTTGAGCGGCATTCCCCGTCGGGCAGCGCGTCTACCCCGGATGGCGCCGGACATGGCACGGCTTCCGGCCGGGAGGATCGTCACCCTCACCGACGACGTCACCACCAGGCTGTACGACACCGGCGAGGAGCACCTCACGCCGGTCGTCCTACTGCACGGCATGGCCGCCACGGGGATGCTCAACTGGTACCAGACCTTCCAACGCCTGCAGGGCGAGTACCGGCTCATCGCCTACGACCAGCGCCGCCACGGGATGGGACACGGCGGCCCGTTCGACTTCGGGGCCCTGGCCGAGGACGTGCTGCGGGTGTCCGACCACCTGGGGCTGGACAAGCCCGTGATCGGCGGATACTCGATGGGCGGCATCGTCGCCCAGCTCGCGGCCCGGCGCGACCCCTCCCGGCTCGGCGGACTGGTGCTGGCCGCCACCGGTACCGGCGCCCAGCGCAACGCACTGGAGAAGATCACGATGGGATCGTTGACCCGGGGCGCCCCCGTGCTCAACGCCGTACCCCTCGAGGTGTCCAGGGAGATCGACGACGAGGTGCCCAGTGCCTATACCTGGGCGATGCGGGAACTGTCCTCCGTGCCCCTCGCCACCCACAGGACCGTGATCAGCGAGGTGGCCCGGTTCAACTCCACGTCGTGGTTGCGCGAGCTGGACCTGCCGGTCGCGATCGTCAAGACCATGCGCGACATTGCCTTCCCCCGGTGGATCCAGGACGAGATGGCCGATCTGCTGCCGCACAGCGCGGTGTTCCCGATCAGCGCCGGTCACGCGGCGTGCGCGACCCACCCCGGGACGTTCGCGCGTCGGATGCGCACGGCTCTCGGCTGGGTGGTGTCCAACTCCCACTGAGGACGGACCGCGACCACCGGGGCGGCGGGCGGCGGGGGCTACAGCGCCGAATACCGCATCGCCGTGATGACAAAGACGACGATCGCGATCCCGCCGAGGATGACGCCGAACAGTCCCCGGCGCGGGTCCGGGTCCTCGTTGGTGAGCCATCCCGTGGGCCACCGCGCGAGCAACCCGAAGGCCACCGCCATCAGTGCGGCGAGGAACGCGATGATGTTGAGCAGAGGGACCCAGGACAGCGCCAGGGACCCCACCCCCAACACCAGCGCCCGGGTGCCCAGGTCCATGCCCTCGGACGATCTCTTCCTCGGCGAGGCGGCGTCGGAGCGGGGGCGCAGCGGCATGGGGCCAGCCTAACCGCGCCGCCCGGAAATCGTCTCAGCTCAGGAACTGACCGTCGACGAAGCCCGCCAGCAGTACGGCGAACCCGCCCATCTCCCCCACGATGAGTGCCACCATGCCGACGCGCAGCATGGACGAGGGGTGCTCGAACTGGTTGGTCGTGTCCTGCAGTGCGCCGTGGACGATGTAGCTGCCGATCGCCACCACGAAGAAGAACACGAGGACCCCTGCCGCCGTGAGGTTCACCCATGTGGGCCAGCTGCTCAGCTCCACGAACACGGCGATGAGCAGGATCGCGAACGAGTACAGCAGTGACGCCCGGTGCGCGATGTCGACGTAGGGGTGCGCGAGGTGGTCGGCGCTCGTGGCCATCTGCCGGTATTTCCACACCCCCAGCCCCAGGGCCAGCAGGAAGATCAGGCCGGCGGCGAGCAGGGTGAGCCGGGTGTCGAGGCCGAGATCGACCGTCGCCGCCGACAGGGTGGGGGAATTGAGCGGGTCCATGGGTCCTTCCGAGGGCGCCGGACGATACGGCTGTCTCCGTACGCTCCGACCCTAGGGCAGGGTCGGACACGCCACTGTGGTCACGTTGTCCGACGTTCACGGCTTCCGGGATTGTCGTGACGCCGGGCCACCTACGAGAATGCTGCGTATGCGACGACTCCGGGAACTCGCGGGACGGCCCGACGTCAGGACCGATCTGCTGCAGATCGTCAAGAGCGTGATCGCCGCCACGGCCGCGTGGTGGCTCTCGGCCCACGTCCTGGACTCGCCCCTGCCGTTCCTGGCGCCGTGGACGGCCCTGCTCACCGTGCACGCCACGGTCCACCGGTCGCTGTCCCGCGGGGTGCAGACGACGGTGGCGTCCGCGATCGGCGTCGGCCTGTCCTTCCTCATCGGGTTCTACCTCGGCGTGAGCGTGTGGACTTTCGCCCTGGCGATATTCGTGGGTCTGGCCGGGGCCCGGATCACCTGGATCCGGGACGAGGGGGTCGCGATCGCCACCACGGCGGTCTTCGTGCTCTCCAGCGGGTTCTCCGACCAGGAGCCCCTGCTCCTCGACCGCATCATCGAGGTCGTCGTCGGGGTGGGGATCGGTGTGCTGGTCAATCTGCTCATCATCCCTCCGATGCGGGACCAACAGGCGGCCAGCCACGTGGACCGCATCGACCGCCGGATCGGCGACATCCTCGTGAACATGTCCGACGAGTTCTCCACCTCCTGGGAGACCGACGCCGCCGACGGGTGGCGTCGCGAGATCGAGTCGGTGGCGGACGAGGTCGAGACCGCCTGGGGGACAGTGCACTTCGCCCGGGAGAGCCGGCGCTCGAACCCCCGCCTGGCCCGCGAGCGCCTCGGCCGTGCGCAGACGGGCCGGGACGTGGACTACGGGGAGATCCTGGGACGCATCGACGAGGCGGTCTCACATATGCGACACCTGATCAGGACTCTGCACGAGGCCACCTATTCCGATGGGCCGTGGGACGAGCGCTTCCGCAGCGAGTGGGCCGGGATCGCACGGGACGCCGGCCACGCGATAGCCGATCCCCACGCAGAGATAGACTCCATCCACGACCGGTTGATCGGGCTGACGCACGCCATGGCCGAGGACGACCGCTTGCCCCGGGACTCCTGGCCGGTCTACGGCTCGCTGTTGACCAGCATGTTCCACATCGCCGTGCTCATCGACGACGTCGCCTCGGCGCGGAGCGTGCGGTGACCCGCCCCACGCCCGGGTGCCCGGAGACCCTGACCCCGGGCGCCGGGGCCGACCTCCGTGGACAGAACTCCCAGCGCTCCCCCAGGCCGGCCTCTCACTGCTCGGCGTCCAACCGGGCGACCCTCCGGGCCCCGGCGAGTTGCCGGTAGGAGGACTCGACCAACTCGGCGACCTCGTCCCAGTCCACGGACCCGGGGTCCCCCGGACCGCCCCCTGCTCACACCGGTCCAGTGGCAGCGCCCGCCATCCCCGGACGCCGACGTAGGCGGGCACCACGATGCGCGGGTCCTGCTCGAGGGCCGGCAGGTCCTCGGGGTCCGGGAGGAACAGCAGGGCGCGGGCGAGCAGGGGATCCGCGTGGTCCCCCTTGACCGTTCCGCCGTAAGAGGCGAAGACCTTGGTGGTGTACCAGTTCGGCCGCCCGTGCGAGATCTTCTCCGCGGCGTCGGGGAGCGCCAGGCAGATCCGACGCAACCGGGCGAGCAGCGGATCGGAGTCGTCGAACATGATCGGGTGGCCCATGACTACAGCCTCACGTCGTTGTAGGCGCGCTCGTCCTCGATCGGCTCCAGGTGGGTGGTGATGTGGGAGTGCGGGAGCGCGGCGTGGATCTCCTGCTCGACCTTCTCCACCAGATCGTGACCCCGCTCGACACTCCAGTCGCCGGGGACGAGCGCGTGGAACTCGACGAACCGCCACCGGCCGGACTCGCGGGTCCGCAACTCGTGGAAGTCGACCCGACCCGGCTGCCGGTGCCTGTCCAGTACCTCCTGGATCGCCCTGTTGTCCTGCTCGGGGAGTGTCGCGTCCATCAGCCCCATCCCGGACTCGTGGACGAGCCTGTACCCGATGAACAGGATGTTCAGCCCCACCGCGATCGCGACGACCGGATCGAGGAACTCCCAGCCGGTGATCCACACCAGGGTCACCCCGACCACGACGCCGACCGAGGTCACGACGTCGGTGATCAGGTGTTTCCCGTCGGCTTTCAGGGTCGGCGACCGGTGTCGGACCCCGGCCCGGATGAGCAACGTCCCCACGATTCCGTTGATCACGGCCGCCACGACGGAGATCGCGAGGCCCAGTCCGAGGGACTCGATCGGCACGGGGTTGATGAGTCGCTCGACACCCGTGTAGAGGATGAAGGTCGCGGCCACGAAGATCATCGCGCCCTCGACCACGGCCGAGAAGTACTCGGCCTTGGAGTGGCCGTACTGGTGGTCGTCGTCGGCCGGGCGCTCGGCGACGGTGATGGCGATGAGCGCGACCACCGCGGCCACCAGGTTGACCACCGACTCGGCCGCGTCGGCGAGCAGCCCGACCGATCCGGTCACCCACCAGGCCACCATCTTGAGCGAGATGGTGACGATCGACGTGGCCACCGACAGCCACGCGAACTTCTTGAGAGTCGACACGTCATGTGAGCGTAGTCCGCTCGTGGGACGACGTCCCCCCTGCCGAACGCCGGATGTCGGTAGGGTCGTAGACATGCATGTAGGACTTGCCTGGCTCGCAGTTGCGGTGTTGCTCGCCGCCGGTGAGGCGGCGGGCGGGGAGTTGTTCCTGATCATGCTCGCCGGGGGTGCACTCGGCGGGGCCGCCGCGGCCGCGCTCGGCGCGCCGGTCTGGGGGCAGGCCCTGGCGTTCGCCCTCGTCTCGATCATCCTCGTCGCGGGGGTACGACCCCTCGTGCGCCGGCGCCTCCTGTCCGCGCTCCCCGAGCACGACACCAACACGGCCGCGCTGACCGGACGCGACGGCACCGTGGTCGAGGCGATCGGGCCGGCCGGCGGCCTGGTGCAGATCGCGGGGGATACCTGGACGGCGCGCCCGCTCATCGAGGGCGAGACGTTCGACGCGGGGGACAAGGTCCTCGTGCATGAGATCGAAGGGGCCACCGCGATCGTCGTGCGTGGCATCTAGAGAGCGCGAGTCCGACACACAGCCGACAGCACGACACAACAGGAGGAAACCATGGGTGGCTTGATCTTCCTTGCCGTCATCGTCATATTGATCGCCTCGGTGGTGGTGAGCTCGGTGAAGCTCATCCCGCAGGCGGAGGCCGCGGTCATCGAGCGGCTCGGCCGCTATCAGCGCACGGTGAGTGGTCAGCTCACCCTGATCATCCCGTTCATCGACCGGGTCCGCGCGAAGGTGGACCTGCGCGAGCGGGTGGTCACCTTCCCGCCCCAGTCCATGATCACCGAGGACAACCTCACGCTGAACATCGACACGGTCGTCTTCTTCCAGGTCACCGACCCCAAGGCCGCGGTCTACGAGATCAACAACTACATCGTCGCCGTCGAGCAGTTGGCCACCACCACGCTCCGCAACGTCGTCGGTGGGCTCACGCTCGAGCAGACGCTCACCAGCCGCGACATGATCAACAAGCAGCTCCGTGGGGTACTGGACTCCGAGACCGGCCGCTGGGGCCTGCGCGTGGCCCGTGTCGAGCTGCGGTC
The DNA here is from genome assembly GCF_014145165.1 of Dietzia sp. Cai40. Taxonomy (NCBI): domain Bacteria; kingdom Bacillati; phylum Actinomycetota; class Actinomycetes; order Mycobacteriales; family Dietziaceae; genus Dietzia; species Dietzia sp. Cai40. The sequence goes on from NZ_JAALEB010000024.1 coordinate 8,784, forward strand.
CATCGACCCGCCGCTGTCGATCCAGGAGTCGATGGAGAAGCAGATGAAGGCCGATCGCGAGAAGCGCGCGACGATCCTCACCGCCGAGGGGCAGCGCGAGGCCGCCATCACCACCGCCCAGGGCGCCAAGCAGGCCTCCATCCTCGACGCCGAGGGCAACAAGCAGGCCTCGATCCTCAACGCGGAGGCCGACCGGCAGTCGCGCATGCTCCGTGCCCAGGGTGAGCGGGCCGCCCGCTACCTCGTGGCGGAGGGCCAGGCGGCCGCCATCGCCCGCGTCAACGCGGCCGTCAAGGCCTCCAAGCCCACGCCGGAGATGCTGGCCTACCAGTACGTCCAGAACCTGCCGGAGATGGCCAAGGGCGACGCGGCCACGATGTGGATGATCCCCTCGCAGTTCGGGGACTCGTTGGAGAACTTCGCCAAGGCCGTGGCCAAGAAGGACGACGACGGGGTGTTCCGCTACGAGCCGCCCGCCACCGATGACGACGCGGATCTGCCGTCGGCCCCCGAGCACTGGTTCGACACCTCGACGGACCCGGAGATCGCCCGGTCCGTCGCGGCCGCCGAGGCCGCCGCGGAGGGGGCGTCGTCGTCCGCGACCGCCACGGAGAAGCCGAAGTCCAAGCCCAAGCCCGGGGTCTTCGACATGGTCCCCTCGTCCGAGGGCGGGATCGCCCCGGACGACACCCCCGCCCTCTCGGGCCCGCAGGGGGCACAGCCGGGGCAGCCCGCCGGCATCGACCCCGGCGTGGATCTCGAGCAGGGCCTGCAGCAGGGCGCATACCCGGTCGACGAGGCCGGCCGGGACCGTCCCTGACCCGATCCGGCCGGGTCGCGGGCGCCGCCACGACCACTGGAAGTAACATGCCCGTGTGGCACGTAACAGTGGACGCGGTGGCGCCCAGCCACCCGATGCCGAGGACATCCGTCTGATCGAGGCGGCGGCCTCGGTGTTCGCGGAACGCGGTATCAAGGGCGCGAGCACCGACGACATCGCCAGAGCGGCCGGGGTGACGCGGGTGACGTTGTACCGCAGGCTCGGTCCGCGCGAGCAGATCCTCCGCGCGCTGTACGCCCATGAGGCGCAGCGACTGATGATGTCGGTCAACGCGCGGTTCACCCCGTTCGAGTCCCTCGAGTGGGATCCGGTCCGGCATGTCGAGGACCTGCTCGTCGGTACGGTCTTCGACATCCGTAGGAGCGAACTGCTCCAGCGCCTGGTCGAGGTGGACAAGGTCGAGGCCATGGCGATGCTCGCCGGTCAGTCCGACTCGGTTCTGGGCGCGATCACCGGGATCGTCGCGGAGTTCATCCGGAGCACCTGGAACGCCGACGTCCACACCCGACCGATGGACGCGGACGAGTTCGACACGCTGTCCCGCGAGGTCGGCAGTGTCGTGGGCCGCTTCCTGCACTCCATCGCCGTGATGCCGGACGGCCCGCCCGTCCTGGAGACCGAGGACGAGATCCGGGCGCTGGCGCGGCGGGTGCTGGTCCCGATGATCCTGCAGCGCTGAGGCAGTGCCTCAGAGCGCCGCGGGCACCTTCTCCCCGCCCAGTTCATGGGCCAGCGCGGCCCTGAGCCCGGGGTAGCGGAACGGGTGGTCGACCGCGCGCAGGAGCGCCGGGTCGACCCTCTGGTCGGCCAGCACCAGCTCGTCCGCCCCGCGGCTGCCCAGGACCAGGCCGGGCGCGAAACCGGGGACCGGGACCACGGTCGGACGGTGGAGCACCGAGCCCAGGACGCGGGTGAACCGCGCGTTGGTGACCGGTTCCGGAGCGACGGCGTTGACGGTTCCGGTCAGCGACGGGTCGACGACGGCACGGAGGTAGATGTCCGTGAGGTCGTCGAGTGCGATCCAGGACATCCACTGCCTGCCCGACCCCAGTCGCCCACCCAGGCCCGTCCGGGTGATCGCGGCCAGCGGGGGCAGCATCCCGCCCGCTCCGGACAGGACGAGCCCGGTGCGCATGGTCACCACCCGGGCGCGCGAGCTGCGGGCGGGCTCGCAGGCGGCCTCCCACTCGGCCACGATCTCGGCCAGCGGCCCGGGTCCCGG
>NZ_JAALEB010000250.1:0-1705 GCF_014145165.1 Dietzia sp. Cai40
GCCGTGGCTCGCAGCCGTGTCGCTGCTGCTGTTGGCCGGCGCCGTGGTCTACCGGTGGCGGGCGCGCCCCTGCATGGACGGGGGGTGTGCCGACGGGACGCGTGCCGACGAGGCGTGTGCGGTTCCCGCCCGCGGGGACGGCGCAGACGGCGCGGACGACGCGGGGGCCGGGCGTCTGGTCACCGACGCCGCGCCGAACCGCTGAGCATCGGAGTCAGCGGGAGCACCGGCGGGAACGGTCGGGTCCTGAGTCCGGAGACGTCGAACCCGGCCTCGGAGAGCGTCTGCCCGGTGTCCCGGTTCGGGCGACATCCCCCGCCGAGCCGGCTCCACACCGGCGTGATCCGGTCGGCCACCCGCCCGAGTCGTCCCGCCGCCCGGACGTGTTCGAGCAGTCGTAGTTCTCCCCCGGGAGCGAGTACCCGGTCCGCCTCGGCCAGGGCCACCGGGACGTCGGGGACAGTGCACAGGACGAGCCCGAAGACCACCGCGTCGGCCTCGCCGTCCGCGAGTGGCAGCGCCTCCGCCACGGAATCCACCACCTCGACCGGCACCGACGCACGGGCCGCATAGCGCCGCGCGTGGGCACGGAGGTGCGGGTCCGGTTCGATCGCCACCACCCTCGTGACCTCCGGTGGGTAGTGCTGGAACGTCACGCCACTGCCCGCGCCCACCTCCACGACCGTCCCCGACAGTCCGTCCACCAACCGGCGCCGGGCCCTGGCCAGTCCGACCCTCTCGAGCACCGGGCCGGCCGCGACCCAGACCCGCGCGAAGAGCGAGACGTCCGACCGTTCGCGAGCAACACCCATGAGGCGATACGGTACCGGGTATCGAGAAGTTCCGGAGCCGCTCGAGGAAAGGAACGCGGAGATGACCGAGACGACCGCACTCCCACGCTGGGGTTCAGTTCTGGCCGTGGTCGCCCACCCCGACGACGAGCCGTTCGGCCTCGGCGCCGTGCTGTCGACCTTCGCCGACGGCGGCGCGGGCGTGGACGTCCTCTGCCTGACCAGGGGCGAGGCCTCCACGCTCCACGGCGTCGAGGGCGACCTCTCACGGATCCGGGAACACGAACTACGCGCCGCGGCGGACGCCCTCGGGGCGAGGCGGGTCACGTTGCGCGACCTGCCCGACGGTGGCCTGGCAGACCTCGGGTCGTCCGTGCTCGACGACGAGGTCGAGCGTGCACTGGACAGGACCCGGCCCGAGGGCCTCGTCGTCTTCGACTCCACCGGGATCAGCGGTCACCCGGACCACGTGGCGGCCACCGCCGCGGCCACCAGGGTGGCCGACCGGCACGGGCTCCCCGTGGTGGCGTGGACCCTCCCGGAGGAGATCTGCGGGAGACTCGCGGCCGAGGGATACGCCGGATTCCTCGGGCGGACCGGCGACGAGATCGACCTGGTGCTGACCGTCGACCGCACGGCGCAACTGGCCGCCGTGGAGTGTCACCCCAGCCAGGCCGTGCCGGGCAGCGTCCTGTGGAGGAGACTGGAGCTGCAGGGCGACGACGAACACCTGCGGTGGCTCCGGCGCCCCTGAATCGAGTCGCCCCCGCCGCCCCGGCCACACCCGGGTGCAGCACCGCCGAGACGCGGCGCCACGCAGAATTCCATTGATCAGAAGCAGTATCCCCAGAAGCAGTACCACCCAGAAGCAGCATCGAGAAGCAGTACCGAAAGGACCGCCGCACGTGGACGCC
>NZ_JAALEB010000251.1:0-2004 GCF_014145165.1 Dietzia sp. Cai40
CGAACGCCCCACGGAACCACGAGGCTGTGGCCGGGTGGAACCGCTCCAGTGCGTCGGACATGAACTCATGATGTCGCACGCCTACGACATCGGCCCGACCCGCGCCCCACCTCCGTAGAGTGTCGGCATGCGCAAGACTGTGAGCATGCACAGCGACAGCATGCGCGATCTCGACGACGACGACCTCGCCTGTTTCCTCGCCACGGGGATCGGTGACATCGTCCGGGGCACGCGCGCCGGGGGGCTGCTCCGCGGGCGCTCGCTCGCCCGTGTCGCCAACGAGGTCGCGCAGAACTGGACCGACGAGGTGCTGGCCGTGCACCGCCCGGATGACGGAACGCTCTCCGAGGGGGTCTCGGACGATCTCAGCAGGCTGGACAAATCCCGCGTCTGGATCATCGACGTGATCGACGGCACCAAGGAGTTCTCGACGGGCCGCTCGGACTGGTCGGTGCACGTGGCACTCGTCGTCGACGGCCGGCCCACCGTCGCCTCCGTGGGGCTGCCGGACTCGGGGCGGGTATTCCGCTCGGACCAGGTCGATCACGTGGACGGCCCCCATTCGGGGACCATGGTGATCAGCCGCAACAACCCCCCGCCGGGGGCGCTCCAGGTCGCGGACGCGGTCGGCCTGGAGGTGCGGCCCATGGGCTCGGCCGGTGCCAAGATGCTCTCCGTCCTGCTCGGCGACGCGGACGCCTACCTCCACGCCGGGGGGCAGGACGAGTGGGACCAGGCCGCGCCGGTCGGCGTCGCCCTGGCCGCGGGGTTGCACGCCTCCCGCCTGGACGGGACGCCGATCCGGTTCAACAAACCCGACACCCACTCCCCGGACGTCCTGATCTGTCGCCCCGAGCTCACCGAGAAGATCCTGGCCGCGCAGGCCGCGCAGGCGACCCGAACGTAGACTGCAGGTCATGACCGTCCCCACCCCGTACGAGGACCTGCTCCGACTCGTCCTGGAGCAGGGCACCGCCAAGGCCGACCGCACGGGAACGGGCACCCGCAGCCTGTTCGGCCACCAGCTGCGCTATGACCTGGCGGCGGGATTCCCGCTGATCACCACCAAGCGCGTCCACTTCAAGTCGGTGGCCTACGAGCTGCTGTGGTTCCTGCGCGGCGACTCCAACGTGGGCTGGTTGCGCGAGAACGGCGTGAGCATCTGGGACGAGTGGGCTGACGAGCGCGGCGAGCTCGGACCCGTCTACGGCGTGCAGTGGCGGTCCTGGCCCACCCCCGACGGCCGGCACGTGGACCAGATCGCGAACGCCGTGGACCTGCTGCGCACCGACCCCGATTCGCGGCGCAACATCGTCTCGGCGTGGAACGTGGGCGAGCTGACGGACATGGCCCTGCCGCCCTGCCACCTGCTGTTCCAGTTCTACGTGGCCGACGGCAAGCTGAGCTGCCAGCTCTACCAGCGCAGCGCCGACCTCTTCCTGGGGGTGCCGTTCAACATCGCCTCCTACTCGCTGCTCACCCACATGGTGGCGCAGCAGGTCGGGCTCGAGGTGGGCGAGTTCATCTGGACCGGGGGCGACTGCCACATCTACGACAACCACGTCGAGCAGGTCAGGACGCAGCTGGCCCGCGAGGCCTTCCCCTACCCGGAGCTGCGCCTGCGCCGCGCGGACTCGGTCTTCGACTACCGCTTCGAGGACTTCGACGTGGTCGGATACGAGCACCACCCGGGCATCAAGGCCCCGGTCGCGGTCTGAGCCGGGAGACGACGGCCGTGCCGGTCCGGATGGTGTGGGCGCAGGCCCGCGGCGGGGTGATCGGCGACGGTCGTGACATGCCGTGGCACATCCCCGAGGACCTGGCGTACTTCAAGCAGGCCACCACCGGGCGCCCCGTCGTGATGGGCCGGGCCACCTGGGACTCGATCCCCGCCCGCTTCCGGCCCCTGCCCGGTCGCCGCAACATCGTGTGCACCCGGGACGCAGGGTGGTCGGCCGAGGGCGCGGAGAGGGCGGCCTCTGTGCCCGCGGCGCTGGCGGCGGC
>NZ_JAALEB010000252.1:0-2314 GCF_014145165.1 Dietzia sp. Cai40
ATCTTGCGCGACTCGTTGCGCAGCTTCTGCTCCTCGTCCGTCTCCTCGGACCCGTCGCCGATACTCCGTCTTCGCCCACTCAGACCCGCCACAACCCTCTCCCGCTTCCACGTTAGTTATCGGTCCATGTACCCCTCTCGGTACGCCCACGCGACGAGACTCGCCCCGGATTTCACCGGCAACCACATCCCCGTCGCAAGCAGGTCATCTACGACCCGCTCTGCATCGCCACGATCGATATCGTCGAGGACGTGAAGTGCCTCGGTGGCGATCCACATCGAGTCCCGGGCCTCGACCATGCGCTCGACCGCCTGGCTGAGCGCCTCACGTTCGTCGATAATCGCGGTGCAGCTGTGCGCTTGCGCATATGCGATTACCGCGGCCTCACCGGCGTGCTCAGCAGCTGTCTCGGCTCCCATGTCGGACTGGATCGCCAGCTGCACTGCTCCCTCGTCGGAATCGAGGACGACGAGTTCGGTCCACTCACACTCCGCGATTGCCGGAATCCCGGAGTAGCGCTCGCGCGCCAACTCAACCTCGGCGTTCACCGCGTCCGGTATCAATATCACTCGCCCGCTGGGCGAGAGCCTTCGCAGTATCTCGCCGTGGCCTGCACGATGCCAGTGGGTGAACACACTCGTGTCCATGACCCATCGTTCAGGCATCTCCGTCGATCACCTCGAAGGGTGACTCGTCTCGTGGACGCAGCTCTGCGTCGCTGATTGATCCGCGCAGCATCTGCAGCGCTCGCTTACGTGTGAGTTTGGCATCTTCGTACCCGCGCACCACAGCGGCTGCAAATTGCGGGGACAGCCGCGGAGCGACGAGGTCGTCAGCGGGTAGCGGGACACCCACCGCCACAAAGTCCCCAGCAAATGGGACTTCCCGCGCGAGCGCCACACGCTCGCGCTCTTCGATCAGACCCACGTTCTTGAGCTGGTTGACCGTAGCCGTCCACGAGACCCGGTACTTGCCGGCGATGCGGATGGCGCGGCGGCGTGGGCTCTCCGTCGGGTAGTCACTCCACAACTTCGCCGCTCCCTCGCGGGGGATCAGGAAGTGAATAGCAACCGACTTGACCATCGTCTCGGAATCGGAGCTGTGTGCGTCATAGGCGTCGCCTACCAGCCAGTGCGCTAGTTCATGGGCGACCGTGACTCGCTTGCGCCCCTGCGGCTGCTCAGAATTGATCACCGCAGCGGCCACCGCCGTGTCGCTGTCCCCGTCGACGGTCACGCAGGCACCATCCGCCGACTCACCGTAGTTACCCACGAACACGTACATCCCGAGCCGCTCGCAGACCGAGAGAATATCGGGGATGGGCTCGTTGTCCAGCCCGGCCCGTCTGCGCGCCTCGTGGGCAACCCGCTCCGCGTCCTCATGACGGTCGGGCACCGCCGATTCGGGTCGGCGCACAGTCGAGATCAGTTCTTTGTGCATCAGCGATCGCATGTCGTCAGCTAGCAACTCGATTGCCTCGTCCATGCGCTCTGTGACTTCCGGGTCGAATCCGGCGTCGGTGCGGCGGCTGATCACCGCAGGCACTTCGTCCATCACGAACCACTGCAATGGCTTGTCGAGCGTCGCGGCGATGGCGAACATTTCCGTCGCCGAGACGCGTCGGGTTCCCGATTCCACCTTGCTGACCGAAGTGTGATCGAGCTGGCCCAACACTTCCGCAAGCTGCCGCTGCGACATGCCGGCAGCTACTCGCGCCTCCGCGATACGCCTACCGAGTGCCTTCGCGTCCATGCTTGCGATTCTGGCACATCAAGCAGCTTGCGTGTAGCGGCCACTCAGTGTGGAGTTCCGCGGCTCCCCCGCTCGCGACCGGCGCCGCCGCCCAATCAGCGTGACCGGGCGACGGCTCTCGTCAAGGGCTGCTGCGGAGCTCGTCATCGTCGTCCTACCGAACGGCTCCCCCCTCGGCTGACTACGTGACCAGCACCGGCGTTACTTGACCAGCAGCTCCGCGATCTGGATCGTGTTGAGCGCCGCGCCCTTGCGCAGGTTGTCGCCCGCCACCATGAGGTTCAGGCCCCTGTTGCCCTCGATCGACTGGTCCTGTCGGATGCGGCCCACCAGCGACTCATCGATGCCGGCGGCGTCCAGCGGGGTCGGCACGTCCACGACCTTCACGCCGGCCGCCGAGGACAGCAGCTCGCGCGCCTGCTCCGGGGTGATGTCCCGCTCGAACTCGGCGTTGATGCTCAGCGTGTGGCCGGTGAACACGGGTACGCGCACGCAGGTGCCGGCGACGCGCAGCTCCGGCAGCCCGAGGATCTTGCGCGACTCGTTGCGCAGCTTCTGCTCC
>NZ_JAALEB010000253.1:0-1432 GCF_014145165.1 Dietzia sp. Cai40
CCGCACACGAGGAGGTGGCCCACGCCGAGCCGGTCCAGCTCCGCCCGCAGATCGGTCCGGAAGAACGCGCTGTCCCGGGTCTTGACCACCTCCACGTGGTCACCGGTGGCGAGCCCGTCGAGGAACCGGGCCTGCTCGGTGCCGGGGAACGCGAAGCCCTGGTCGTCCTCGAGCATGTTGAGGGTCCAGGTGGAGCGGTCCTCGGCGTGCTCGGTCCGCACCAGGACCACCGGACGGTCGGCCTCGTGGGCGGCGCGGATCAGCTCGTTGACCGAGCCGACCAGCTCGTCCCGCACCGCCGCCAGCTCGGGGAACTCGAAGTACGAGTTCTGCATGTCGATCACCACCAGCGCCGTCCGCCGGCCGGCCTGCTCGCCGGCCTGGTCGCCGATCCTCCCGGCCGGCCGCCACCAGGTGTCGGCCACCTCGACGGGGGTGGTGCGCTTGTGCCGGTTGCGGTGCCACGCCTCCTCGATCAGCCGGGCCGCGTCCTCGGGCACCTCGCGACCCTCGAGGTAGTCGTCGATGTGGTCGTAGCTGATACCCAGTTCCTCTTCATCGGTCTGGCCCTCGGCCTCGTCGAGGAGGTCGGCCGTGGGCACCTTGTCCCACAGCTGTCGCGGCGCCTGAAGGTGACGGAGCAGCTCCCGGACCTGGCGTTTGTCCAGCCCGGACAGCGGGAGGAGGTCGGCGGCACCGTCGCCGAACTTGGTGAAGAACCCGGTGACGTTCTCGGCGGCGTGGTCGGCGCCGATCACCAGTAGCCCGCGGTCCCCGGCCACGGCGTACTGCGCGACCATGCGGTGGCGCGCCTTGGTGTTGCCCTTGGTGAAGTCCGTCAGCTCCTCGCCGGCGGCCTTGCGGATCTCGCCGTCGAGCCCGTCCACGCCCGGGGCGACGTTCACCGTGAGGGTCTCGTCGGCCCCCACGAACTCCACGGCCGCCACCGCGTCGTGCTCGTCGTGCTGCACGCGGTAGGGCAGGCGCATCCCCACGAAGACCGCCTCGCCACCGTCGGCGCGCACCCTCTCCACCGCCAGCTGTGCCAGGCGGCCGGCCAACGAGGAGTCCACGCCGCCCGAGATCCCGAGCACGAAGCCCTTCGCCCCGCTCGCACCCAGGTAATCGGCCAGGAATCGCACCCGGCGCTCCACCTCCTCGGCGGGGTCGATCCGGGGACGGACGCCGAGGGCGTCGATGATCTGTCGTTGTGTCGCGCGCATGGGCCCAGTGTGCTGGCGATCCCCGCGCGACTGCCACCGGACGACCCTCGGCGCGTGGACCCCCGGCGCCGGGTGGGGTGATCGGTCAGGCGCCGGCGTCGTGGACGAATTCGCCGACGATCCGCGGCCAGGCCGCCACCTCGGCGGGCGTCCGCGCCACCTCGAGGCGGACGTCCGGGAGCAGGCCCAGCAGCTCCTCGGCCACGGCG
>NZ_JAALEB010000254.1:0-8961 GCF_014145165.1 Dietzia sp. Cai40
CCTCGCACTGCACGGCCACCCCCTTGACGCCGGTGGGGGCCAGGAGTTCGCGGAACTCCGCGAGATCGGCGAGGTCCTCCTCGATCGCACGGCGTTCCTCCGCGTCGAGCGGCCCGGAGGGGATGCCGTCGTCCACGGGGTCGAGCCCGGCCAGTTCCGAGGTCGGATCGTCCGGATCGCCGGCGAACGGGTCGGGCGGCATTCCGTGCCGTAGGGGATCGTTCACGCTCCCACCGTACCCGTGGGCACCACCTGGCGGGGCCGACGGTTCGAACCCGGGACCCCGGACGCACTATCCTCGGACTCCAGACCCAGACGACCCCCAGGAGGACGGCAGATGAGCGAGTCGCGAGGCCCCGTGCGCACCGGCGGCGACGATCCCACCAAGGTCGCCATGGTGGGCCTGACCTTCGACGACGTGCTGCTGCTCCCGGCCGCCTCCGAGGTGGTCCCCAGTGAGGTCGACACGAGCACCCGGCTCACCCGGGACATCACGTTGCGGGTGCCGCTCGTATCGTCCGCGATGGACACCGTCACCGAGGCCCGGATGGCCATCTCCATGGCCCGCCAGGGCGGGATCGGGGTGCTGCACCGCAACCTCTCCGTGGCCGACCAGGCGGCCCAGGTGGACACGGTCAAGCGGTCGGAGGCGGGCATGGTCACCGACCCGGTCACCTGTGCTCCCGCCAACACCCTCGCCGAGGTCGACGAGATGTGCGCCCGTTACCGGATCTCCGGCCTGCCGGTGACCGACGAGCGGGGCGAACTCGTGGGCATCATCACCAACCGGGACATGCGTTTCGAGGTGGACAAGTCGCGTCGGGTCGACGAGGTCATGACCCGCGCACCGCTCGTCGTCGCGCGGGAGGGTGTCACGGCGGAGGCCGCCCTCGGACTCCTGCGACGCCACAAGATCGAGAAGCTGCCGATCGTGGACGGCGACGGTCGCCTCACCGGGCTCATCACGGTCAAGGACTTCGTGAAGACCGAGAAGCACCCGGACGCCACCAAGGACTCCGACGGTCGACTGCGCGTGGCCGCGGCGATCGGGACCGGCGAGGACGCCTGGCAGCGCGCCGGGACCCTCACCGACGCCGGTGTGGACGTCCTCGTCGTCGACACCGCCCACGCCCACAACCGCAACGCACTCGAGATGGTCGCCCGCGTCAAGCGTGAGCTCGGCGACCGCGTCCAGGTGATCGGCGGCAACCTCGCCACCCGCGGCGCGGCCCAGGCCATGATCGATGCGGGCGCGGACGCGATCAAGGTCGGCATCGGTCCCGGCTCCATCTGCACCACCCGCGTCGTCGCGGGGGTGGGGGCCCCGCAGATCACCGCGATCCTCGAGGCCTCCGTGGCGGCCCACGCCGCGGGCGTCCCCGTGATCGCCGACGGCGGAATGCAGTACTCGGGGGACGTGGCCAAGGCGATCGCGGCCGGGGCGTCGGCGTGCATGTTCGGTTCGCTGCTCGCGGGCTGCACGGAGTCGCCCGGGGAGCTGATCTTCGTGGACGGCAAGCAGTACAAGGTCTACCGGGGGATGGGGTCGGTCGGCGCGATGCGCGGCCGGGGCAAGCCGGGGCAGGAGAAGTCGTTCTCCAAGGACCGCTACTTCCAGGACGACGTGCTGTCCGAGGAGAAGCTCGTCCCCGAGGGTATCGAGGGACGGGTGCCGTACCGCGGCGACGTCGCGCAGGTCCTGCACCAGCTCACCGGTGGACTGCGCGCGGGGATGGGGTACACGGGATCGGCCACGATCCCGGACATGAACCGCGCCCAGTTCGTCCAGATCACGGCGGCGGGGCTTAAGGAGAGCCACCCCCACGCGATCCAGATGACCGTCGAGGCCCCCAACTACAACGTCAAGGACTGAGGGCGCGTGCGCAACGTCGTGGAGATCGGAATGGGCCGTGAGGCCCGACGGATGTACGGGCTCGGCGAGGTGGACATCGTCCCCTCCCGACGCACCCGCAGCTCCAAGGAGGTGTCGACGGCCTGGCAGATCGACGCCTATCAGATGGACCTGCCCGTGATGACCCACCCGACCGACGCGGTGGTCTCACCCGAGTCGGCGGTGGAGTTCTCGAGGCTCGGTGGCCTGGCCGTCCTCAACGGAGAGGGCCTGTGGGCGCGCCACCAGGATCCGGAGGCCGCGATCGCCGAGCTGCGCGAGCTCGCTCTCGAGGACGTGACCGGCCACCGGGCCGTGGCGCGTCTCCAGGAGCTGCACCGCGCCCCGATCGACCGCGAGCTGCTCGCGGCGGCGGTCCGGCGGATCCGGGACGAGGGCGGCACGGTCGCGGTCCGGGTGTCCCCCCAGCACGCGCGCGACCTCACGCCCGGTCTGGTCGCGGCCGGGATCGACCTGCTCGTCGTCCAGGGCACCATCATCTCCGCCGAACACGTGAGCGGCGAGGACGAGCCGCTGAACCTCAAGGACTTCATCCACGAGCTCGACGTGCCGGTGATCGCCGGCGGCGTGGTGGACTACAAGACCGCCCTGCATCTCATGCGCACGGGTGCGGCCGGTGTGATCGTGGGTTACGGCGGCGTCGAGGGGGTCACCACCACGGGTTCCGTGCTCGGGATGGAGGTCCACATGGCCACCGCGATCGCCGACGCGGCGGCCGCGCGACGCGACTACCTGGACGAGACGGGGGGCCGGTACGTGCACGTACTGGCCGACGGCGACATCTACACCTCGGGTGACATCGCCCGTGCGGTGGCGTGTGGCGCCGACGCCGTGGTGTTGGGTCCGTTGCTGGCCGGGTCGTTGGAGTCCCCGGGGCGGGGTGTGTACTGGGACGCCGTGTCCGCCCATCCCAAGGTCCCCCGTGGACACGTGGCGGAGATCGACGACGAGACGGCCCTGGCGCCCCTGGCAGAGGTCCTGGAGGGGCCGACGAGCGTCCCGGACGGAACCCGGAACCTCATGGGTGGCCTCCGTCGCGCGATGGCCAAGTGCGGGTACTCGGACGTCAAGGGATTCCAGAAGGTGGACCTGTCCGTCCGCCCCTGACGCGGTGGACAAAACGGGAGCTACTGTCGGGTAGGTTCTTGGTGCTCGGGTACTGTGACCTACACCTCGACCACCAGGGAGCCCCACCATGACGACATCGACGCCGTCGCCCTCGACCACCGCCTCCACCGGGAGTCCCGACACGGACGTCCTCGTCGTCGGGTCCGGATTCGGCGGAAGCGTCACCGCTCTGCGCCTGTCGGAGAAGGGGTACCGCGTCACGGTCGTCGAGGCCGGCCGACGGTTCGAGGACTCGGACTTCCCCAAGACCTCGTGGCGGCTCAACCGGTACGTCTGGGCGCCCAAGCTGAAGTTGTTCGGTCTCCAGCGCGTGCATCTGCTGCGCGATGTGATGGTCATGGCGGGGGCGGGCGTCGGCGGTGGCTCACTCAATTACGCCAACACCCTCTACAAGCCCAACTCCCCGTTCTTCAGGGACCGGCAGTGGGGCCACATCACCGACTGGGAGGACGAGCTCACCCCGTTCTACGATCAGGGGCGCCGGATGCTCGGTGTGGTCACCAACCCCACCCATACCCATTCCGACGACGTCATGAAGGCCGTCGCACGGGACATGGGCGCCGAGGACACCTTCGTCTACACGCCGGTCGGGGTGTTCTTCGGGGAGAAGACCGGGGGAGAGGGCAAGCCCGGCGAGACCGTCCGCGACCCGTACTTCGGGGGTGTGGGGCCGGATCGGACCGCCTGTATCGAGTGCGGCGAGTGCATGACCGGCTGCCGGCACGGGGCCAAGAACACCCTGCTCAAGAACTACCTCGGCCTGGCCGAGCGGGCCGGGGCCCGGGTTCTCGACCGCACGACCGTCAGTGGCGTGCACGAGCGTGCCGACGGCACGTGGGAGGTGACGCTCGAGCGCACCGGAGCCTGGACCAGATGGGGTAAGCGCACCACCACGGTCACCGCCTCGCACGTCGTGATGGCCGCCGGAACCTGGGGCACCCAGCATCTGTTGCACTACGCCAAGGACGACGGCTCGCTGCCCCGGCTCTCGCCGGCGCTCGGGAAGCTCACCCGCACCAACTCCGAATCGATCCTCGGGGCGATGCGCCCCAATTACCTGCCGGAACAGGATTTCTCGGAGGGCGTGGCGATCACGTCGTCGTTCCATCCCCGGCCGGACACCCACATCGAGCCCGTCCGCTACGGCAAGGGCTCCAACGCCATCGCGATCCTGCAGACCCTTCTCACGGACGGGGACGGGCCGCTCCCGCGGTGGCGCACCCTGGTGAACGAGATCCGGCGCAAGCCGAGCATGTTCCTGCAGCTGTTCTACCTGCGGCGGTGGAGCCAGCGGTCGGTGATCACCCTGGTCATGCAGAACCTCGACAACTCCCTGGAGACCTCGGTCAAGCGTCGCGGGCCGTTCCGGTACGTCACCAGCAAGCAGGGCCACGGCGAGCCCAACCCGACCTGGATCCCCGCGGGCAACGAGGCCACCCGGCGGATCGCCGAGAACATCGGCGGACTGGCCGGCGGGACGTGGGGCGAGATCGCCAACATGCCGATGACCGCGCACTTCCTCGGCGGATGTGCGATCTCCGATTCGCCGGACAGTGGCGTCGTGGACCCCTACCACCGGGTGTGGAACTACCCGACGATGCACATCGTGGACGGGTCCGCGATCTCCGCGAACCTCGGGGTGAACCCCGCGCTGAGCATCACCGCGCAGGCCGAGCGGGCCATGTCGCTGTGGCCCAACAAGGGTGAGGCCGACCCCCGGCCCGCACAGGGCGAGCCCTACGAGCGCGTGACCCCGGTGGCGCCCGTGTCGCCGATCGTCCCGGAGGCGGCGCCCGGCGCGCTGCATCTGCCGATCGTCGGTGTCTCTAGCGGGGGTGCTCCCGCTCGCGCGTGAGCTCGAGCAGTTCCTCGAGCCCGGCCCCGATCCCACGGGCGATCACGTCCGGGTCGGGCACGAGGTGCTCGCACGAGATCACTCCCAGGTCGAGGTGGCCGTCGATCGACACGCTGGTCACCGACAACCCCGCACCGTGGAGCAGCGGGCCGAAGGGGTGCATGTGGGTGATCCGTGCGCCGAGGAAGTAGAGCGGCTTCCGGGGCCCGGGCACGTTGGAGATGATCAGGTTGTAGATCACCGGGTGGACGTCGGCGAGTCTGAGCGCCTCGTACACCCGCATGCCCATGTCGAGGAGGCCGCGGGGGCTCATCCGGCCCCAGTTGTCCAGCAGGGCCGGTCGGATACTCCCGGCCTGCTCCTTGGCGGTCGCCGACGCGTCGACTATCCGGTGGAACCGCTCGACGGGATCGGGCACATCCGTCGCGAGGGACGCGAACATCGCCGAGACCTGGTTCGCGCCGCCGGTCGTCAGATCCGCGCGGGTGGACATGGGGACGATCGCGACCATCGACGCGTCCGGGGCGTCGCCGTGCTCCTCGAGGTAGGACCGGACCGCGCCGCCGACCACGGTGAGCAGGACGTCGTTGACCGTGCCGCCCAGGCGCGTGGTGACCTCCTTGACGGCCCGCAGGTCGAGCGTCACCGTGGCCACCGCGCGGTGCGGGGTCAGGGAGCGGTTGAACAGGGTCCGCGGCGCGGTGAAGGGGGCGGGCATGGACCGTCCGCCGTCCTCCCGGCCCCGGGCCCGCTTCATCGCCCCCGGTACGGAGAGCGTCTCGGGCAGGAGGCGGAGGAGCGCCAGGGGTCGGCCGATCAGATCCCGCGCGCCCCCGGCGATGAGTTGGACGGTGTTGGCGCGGCCGACGTGGGTCCGGACCAGTGCGGGATCCTGGATGGGCGTGGAGGCGTCCGTGGCCGCGAGGGTGGCGAGCAGTTCGGCACCCAGCATGCCGTCGATGAGCGCGTGGTGGACCCGGCAGAACGCGGTGACGGTGGGGGCGGCCGGGTCGCCGCGCTCGATGATCCACACCTGCCACAGCGGGTGGGAGCGGTCCAGTGGTGTCGAGGCGAGTCGCCCGCACGTGGCCAGTAGCTCGTCCTCGCCGCCGTCCGGATCGAGCCGGATCCGGTGGACGTGACGGGTGATGTCGAAGTCGAAGTCCTCCACCCACGCCGGGTGTCCCAGGTTCAGGCGGGAGTCGTGGATCCTGCGCCGGAACGGCGGGATGGCCTTGACCCGCCGGGCGAGCCCGGACCGGAGGCGCTCGAAGGAGTACCCCTCGTCGATGGTGGAGACGTCGAGGTGCACCACCCCGTTGATCACCATCATCTGCTCGTCGGTCTCGAGGTACAGGAAGCTGGCGTCGAGGCCGCTCATCCGTTCCACGGGTCACCCCTCCTCGGTCGTCGTGGACCCCGGCGGGGTCGAGACCGTCGCCCCGGCGTCCCCCGCCCCGGCCGCCGTCTCCCGGGTCAGTTCGAGCAGGCGGTCCATCGATTCCCGCAGCCCGGTGGCGATGAGTCCGGGGTCGGGCACGAGGTGCTCGCACGCGTTGATCCCCACGTCGAGCCGATCGCCGAGGGACATCGCCGTCACGGACAGCCCGGAACCGTGCATCAGCGGGCCCAGCGGGTACATGTGGGTCACCCGCGCGCCGAGGAAGTCCGGTGTCTTTCGGGGGCCGGGGAAGTTGGAGACGCTGAGGTTGTGCACCACCGGGTGCAGGTCGGCGAGGTGGAGGTCCCCGTACAGGCGCATCACCAGCGACAGGGCGCCGGACGGCGCCAGCGTGGCCACGTCCTGGATGAGGCCCGGGCGCATCCCACCCCGGGCCCGCCTCTTGCCCCGCCGGGTCCGCCGGGCCACCGCCCGCAGCCGCTCGAGCGGGTCCTGGATGTCGGTCCCCAGCGACGCGAACAGCACGGTCACCCGGTTGTTGCCCTGGGTCCCCTCGTCCCCGCGAGTCGACACGGGCACGACCGCCACGAGTGGCTTCTCGGGGAGGTCGTCGTGGAATCGCAGGTACCGACGTAGTCCGCCGCCCACCACGGTCAGGAACACGTCGTTGACCGTCACCCCGAAGGCGTTCTTGACCTCCTTCATCTCCGTCAGGTCGAGCGAGGTGCCCCGGACCGCCCGGTGCGGGGTGATCGTCGCGTTGAACCGGGTCCTCGGGGCGGTGAACGGCGCGGCGCCGGGGATCGGGGTGGTCTGCGCCGCGTCACCACCGTCCTCCACCGCCTCCGCCGCGTTCCCGCCGGACCTCCTCGTGGCCGTGGCCCTGCGCAGTCTCCACGGCAGCATCGCGGCCTCCGGGACGAGCCGGGCGAGGGTGAGTGGTCGGCGCACGGAGAAGTCCCACAGGCCGCCTGCGACCAGTCCGATCGGATTGGCCCCACCGGCGTGGACCCGCACCGGGTCGAGATCACGGGCGGACGGGGTGGTCCCGGCCCCGCCGAGCTTCCGCAGGACCGCCGCGGCGCTGGTCCCGTCGAGCAGCGCGTGGTGGGCGCGGAAGAACACGGCCACCGTGTCCGGGTCGCCAGGCCCTCGAGGACCCACATCTCCCACAGCGGCCTCGACCGGTCGAGCGGGCGACTGCTGAGGCGGCCGCACATCTCGAACACGGCGTCGTCGTCACCGGGCGGCTCCACGTCGACGCGTCGGACGTGCCGCGTCACGTCGAGGTCGTATTCCTCGACCCATGCCGGATGCCAGAGGTTCAACACGGAGTCGTAGATCTTGCGGCGGAACGCGGGGATCTCCTTGACCCGACGGGCGAGTTCCGTCCGGAGTCGCTCGAAGCTGTACGCGGACCCCTGGTCGGAGACGTCCACCACGAGGATCCCGCCCACGACGAGCATCTGCTGCGCCGTCTCCAGGTACAGCAGGCTCGCGTCGAAGCCGGTCATCCTCTCCATCGGTGCCCTCCCGGTCGATGGTCACGGCCGAGGACGACCCCGGTCGTGATGTGATCCATTGTGAACACCCCGGGGGCGGAAGTGGCCGAGTTCGGCGGAGTGGCCACGGGGCCTAGACTCTGGTCCGTGGCCGAGAACGCACAGACCGACTCCCAGATCACCGCCGGATCCACAGGAGCCCCCGCCCCGCCCCGGCCGGTGCTCGTCGTGGACTTCGGCGCCCAGTACGCGCAGCTCATCGCGCGACGGGTGCGCGAGGCGCGGATCTACTCCGAGGTGATCCCGCACACCGCGACGGTAGAGGAGATCAGGGACAAGGACCCGGTGGCGCTGATCCTGTCCGGGGGGCCGGCCAGCGTCTACGCCGACGGTGCCCCCGCGCTCGACCCGGCCGTGCTCGAACTCGGGTTGCCGGTCTTCGGCATCTGTTACGGCTTCCAGTCCATGGCGGGTGCGTTGGGGGGCGAGGTCGCGCACACCGGCAACCGCGAGTACGGGCGCACCGAGGTGGGCGTGTCCGGCGGGGTGCTGCACGCGGGACTGCCCGCGACCCACCCGGTGTGGATGAGTCACGGCGACGCGGTCACGTCGGCGCCCGAGGGGTTCACGGTGACCGCCTCGTCCGCCGGTGCCCCGGTCGCGGCGTTCGAGTGTGTCGATCGACGGATGGCCGGCGTCCAGTACCACCCCGAGGTGCTGCACTCGCCCCACGGGCAGCAGGTGCTCACCCGGTTCCTCACCGAGATCGCGGGCCTGGAGCCCACGTGGACCGCGTCCAACATCGCGGAGCAGCTCGTGGAGGCCGTCCGCGAGCAGATCGGCGAGGGTCGCGCGATCTGCGGTCTGTCCGGCGGCGTGGACTCCGCCGTGGCGGCCGCGCTGGTCCAGCGGGCGATCGGAGACCGGCTGACCTGCGTGTTCGTTGACCACGGGCTGCTGCGCGCGGGCGAGCGGGAGCAGGTGGAGAACGACTTCGTGGCCGCCACCGGAGCCCGCCTCATCACGCTCGACGACTCGGAGATCTACCTGGGCCACCTCGCCGGGGTCAGCGACCCCGAGACCAAGCGCAAGATCATCGGCCGCGAGTTCATCCGGTCGTTCGAGCGGGCCGTGACCCAGGCCCTCGAACTCGAGGATTCCG
>NZ_JAALEB010000255.1:0-3282 GCF_014145165.1 Dietzia sp. Cai40
CTCACCAACCCACCAGGCGCCCACCGCACCCACCCCGCGTGACTCCTGCACGGCTCGTGTGTGCGGCGCGTGGCGTGCCGTCGTGTCTCAGGGCGATCAGACTCGGGGCGATCAGCCGGCGGGAACTCAGCCGGGCTGATCGCCCTGAGGCACCGCACCCATTCCCACGCCGGGCTCGCACACCTTCCAGGCGCCGTCCTCATTGAGCATCCGTACCTGCTCTGGCGCGGACTCGTCGGATTCCGACTCCACGGTGGCGGTGGCGACATCGCCCTCGATCTCGACCCCGGTGACCTCGAGATCCTGCGGGAACGAACCCGCGATGGACTCGCGCAGCATCGCGTCGAGGTCGGTGCCGGTCTGCTCGCCGGAGGCGGTGATGTTGTCGACCAGGTCCTGCGGCACCCGGTTCTCGGCGCAGAGATGGCTGTTGAACTCGGCGAACGAGTCCGAGGCGGTCATGTCGCGGAGAGTCTGCTCGACCGCGCGCTCCGCGCGATCCGAGGACGACATCGGCCCGGCCGCGACGAGCCACACGAGTGCGGCGGCCACCGCGGTTACGACGACGGCCGCCGCCACGAGCGCCACACGGAGTCCGCCTCGCCGGCCATCGCCGGTACGTGCGCCGCCGCGGGCAGCGTCTGCTGAACGCCCGCCCGTGTGATCCCCGGGATCGGGCCCGTCTTCGGGTGGCTGCTGGCTCGTCGTCGTCATCCATCACTCCCGGTACCGCGTCGTGCCCCCGGACGGGGCGCATCGACACGCCACCGTAGTCCACGACGTTGTGAGCCGGGTGTGAGTGCCGCCCCACGGTGACACGCGCTCATGCGCCGCCCCGGGCCGCCCCGCGCGGTTCCTGGCGAGCCGGATCAGGGCAGCAGGCCGGCCGGCTCCAGCTGATCGGTGCCGTGCCGGACCCGCCAGCTGGCGATGGGGTAGGCGCCGCTGGCGGGGTCCTCGCGCGCGACCAGCGCCCAGTAGTCGGCGTGGGCGAAGTCGGTCGTGAACTCGACCACCGTGAAGCCGTGGCGGTCCAGGTCCACCCAACGCACGTGTCGGTTGACCTGAGTGAGGGCCCCCTGCGCGGTCTGCGACAACGGGTTGCCCTCGGGGAGGTTCACCATGTCGTCGATGTTGTTGCTGGTGATCGACGGGGTGACGAACTCGATCGCGCCGACGCCCGCGCCCGGGTAGTTCGCCGGCTCGAACGGCACCTCGTTGGCCCACGAGGTGTGGATGTCGCCGGTGAGGAAGACGGTGTTGCGGGTGCCGGCGGCGCGGATCACCTCCATCAACCGGCGGCGCTCGCCCGCGTAGCCGTCCCACTGGTCGGGGTTGTAGGTGATGCCCTCGCGCGGGACGCCCAGCAGCTCGGTGAGCGCGGCCGTGGTCTGTGGCTCGAGCGGGGGCAGGAGCACGGGCGTGATCATCACCGAGTTGCCGATGACGTTCCACCGGGCGGTCGACGAACTCAGCCCGCGGGCCAGCCAGTCGAACTGGGCGGCGCCGGTCATGGTGCCGGTGACATCGATCGCGTGACCGTCGAAACGGTCCGGTCCCTCCGTGCGGTAGGAGCGCAGGTCGAGCATGCTGATCTCGGCGAGCGAACCCCAGCGCAACCGCCGGTAGAGGTGACCGCCGTCGCGGAGGGACTCGGGGCGCACGGGCATCCACTCGAAGTAGGCCTGGGAGCTGGCGGCCTTGCGGTCGGAGAACGGTCCCTGGTGCGGATGGTGGTTCTCGGCACCGTCGGACCAGTTGTCGTTCGCGAGCTCGTGGTCGTCCCAGGTGCAGATCCAGGGAACGTGCGCGTGCAGGGATTGCAGATCCGGGTCGGTGCGGTACTGGGCCAGGCGGATCCGGTAGTCGGCCAGCGTCACGATGTCGTGCGGGGGATCGTGGGGCCGGACCGCGCCGAACTTGCCGGTGTACTCACCACGGCCGTACTCGTAGATGTAGTCGCCCAGTTCGACGATCGCGTCGAGATCCCCGCGCGCCTCGAGGTGGCGGTAGCCGGAGAAGTAGCCCGCCTCCCAGTTGGAGCAGGAGACCACCCCGATGCGCCAGCGGCCGGAGGCGGGGAGCGTGCCGTGGGCGGGCGCGGTGCGGGTGCGGCCGGTGTGCGAGGTCTGACCGAGGGCACGGAAGCGGTAGTGGTACCAGCGGTCGGGGGCCAGGCCGGTGCAGTCGAACTTGACGGTGTGGTCGCGGCCGGCGTCGGTCACCACGGACCCTGATCGGACGACCTGGGAGAAACCGGGGTCGAGCGAGATCTCCCAGCTGACGGCGACCGGCGCCCCGCGGCCGGATCCCGGGACCGCGTCCGGTGCGGGGGTGACGCGGGTCCACAGGATGACGCGATCGGGCATCGGGTCGCCGGACGCGACGCCGTGCCGGAAGACGCCCACGTCGGCACCCGCGACCGCGGACCGGCCCGCCAGGGCGCTGGTACCCGCCGCGGCTCCGGCCAGGGCACCCGCCTTGAGGACGGTCCGTCGGTCGAGGCCGGTGGGGGAGGTCGAGGCACCGGGATGGGCGGCAGAATGCATGCGTCCAGTTCACCCCACCCGCGGGCGGGTGCGTAAGAAAACCCACTGATTGGTCACGGAGAGTTCACCGGGGCGGGCGATCCGGGCCGGGAGCCGCCAGCACCGGATGGCGCCGGGATCCCTCCGGGATCGCACCGTTGATCGCCCCGGGGATCGCCGCCGGGGGTCGGACCCCGGTCGGTTGTCGTAGGTTCGTGGACAATGGGGGCATGACCCAGTTCGGAGATCTCCTCGGCCCCCCGCCCACCCGTCTCACCGGCGACCCGGAGGCGGAGGACGCCATCGCCGCCGGGGAGGATCCCCGCTCGGTGGCGGCCTCACACCCCACCGCGTCGATCGCGTGGGCGGAGCTCGCCGAGCGCGCCCTCGACGGCGGCGACGTGATCAGCGCCTACGCCTTCGCCCGCACCGGCTACCACCGGGGCCTGGACCAACTGCGTCGTCACGGCTGGAAGGGCTTCGGCCCGGTGCCGTTCGACCACGAGCCCAACCGCGGCTTCCTGCGGTGTGTGGCCGCCCTGGCCCGCGCCGCGCAGTCGATCGGTGAGGAGGAGGAGTACATCCGTTGTCTGGACCTGGTCAATGAGTCGGACCCGCACGCCGCCGCACCTCTCGGCCTGGCGTGACCGACTGGACGCCCGAACGCAGGGCGTCTACGGCGCGCTCCCGGTCCCGCTGAGGACGCGGACCCGACGGCTGGCGTACGCGTTCCTCCCGATCCTGCAGTGCGGCC
>NZ_JAALEB010000256.1:0-2506 GCF_014145165.1 Dietzia sp. Cai40
CACCCGGGCGCCGACCAGCCGGGGGGCGGTGGCGTGCCGTACGCCGGGATCCCGGAGGACGACGCGCCCGCCGGAACCGACTCACGCTCGCGATCGGTCCGGTCGCCCGGGTCCCGGCCCGCGTCCTGCCCGGTGCCACCTTGCTCTCGGCTCGCCGGGAGGACGGGCATCGAGAAAGGGTCGCTCGTCGGTGGCGGCCACGGCTCGCCGCGTTCCCTCGCCAGCTCACCCGGTGTCTTGATGGGCGGCCGGGTCGACGGGACACGACCGGAGAAGTCGTCGAACTCGGTGATCCTCGGACGCTTGACCACGTCCGCGAACAGCCGTTGGAGATCCTCCTGCCGGAGCGTCTCCTTCTCGAGCAGTTCCCCTGCCACGGAGTCGAGGATCTCCCGGTTCTCCTCGAGGACCTTCCACGCCTCGGTGTGCGCGGCGTCGATGATCCGGCGGACCTCGTCGTCGATTGCCTTGGCCACCTCCGGGGAGTACTCGGAGCCCCCGCCGCCGCCGCGTCCGAGGAACGGGTCCCCGCCCTCGCCGCCGTACCTGACCGCCCCGAGCCTGGAACTCATGCCGTACTCGGCGACCATCGTGCGGGCGATCCTGGTGGCCTGCTCGATGTCCGAGCTGGCGCCGGAGGTCGGTTCGCCGAAGACGTACTCCTCGGCTGCGCGGCCGCCCATGGCCATGACGATCCGCGCGATCATGTCCGCGCGGGTCATGAGGGACTTGTCGTCCTCCGGGACGACCAGTGCGTGCCCCCCGGTGCGGCCGCGAGCGAGGATCGTGACCTTGTGGACCGGCTCCAGGTCCTCCATCGCCCACGCCGCGAGCGCGTGACCGGACTCGTGGTAGGCGGTGACCTTCTTCTCGTGCTCGCTGATCACGCGGTGCTTGCGGCGTGGTCCGCCCACGACCCGGTCGGTGGCCTCCTCGAGGATGTCGATCGAGATCTCGTCCCGGCCCATCCGGGCGGCCAGCAGCGCGCCCTCGTTGAGCACGTTGGCCAGGTCCGCCCCGGACATGCCGATCGTGCGCCGGGCCAGCGACCTCATGTCCACGTCGGCGGCCAGGGGCTTGCCCACCGAGTGCACGGCGAGGATGGACTCACGTCCGCGCAGATCCGGGTTGGTTACCGGCACCTGACGGTCGAACCGGCCGGGCCGCAGCAGGGCCGGATCGAGCACGTCGGGGCGGTTGGTCGCCGCGATCATGATGACCGTCTCGCGGTCGCTGAACCCGTCCATCTCCACGAGGAGCTGGTTGAGGGTCTGCTCGCGTTCGTCGTGGCCGCCACCGGTCCCGGAGCCGCGGTGCCGACCGACGGCGTCGATCTCGTCGACGAACACGATGCAGGGCGCGTTCTGCTTGGCCTTCTCGAACAGGTCGCGGACACGCGAGGCACCCACGCCCACGAACATCTCCACGAAGTCCGAGCCGGAGATCGAGAAGAACGGCACCCCGGCCTCGCCGGCCACCGCACGCGCCAGCAGGGTCTTACCCGTTCCGGGTGGCCCGTAGAGGAGGACGCCGCGCGGGATCTTGGCCCCCAGCCGCTCGTACCGCGCCGGGTTCTGCAGGAAGTCCTTGATCTCGTTGAGCTCCTCCACCGCCTCGTCCTCACCCGCGACGTCGGCAAAGGTGGTCTGGGGCATGTCCTTGGTGAACTCGACCGCCCTCGACTTGCCGACACCGAACAGGCCGCCCTTGCCACCCTGCATGCGGGTCATGAAGTAGAACAGGAGCCCGAAGAGGATGAGCATGGGCAGCAGGAACGACAGCATCTGGGTGAAGAAGCCCTGCTGGGTGACGGTGGTGTCGTACTTCTCCGGCTCGGCCGCGGCGACCCGGTCGAAGATCTGGTCCGCCGCCAGCTCCGGATACTTGGCGAGCAGCTGATCGGTCTCGTCGGCACCCTCCTCCGGGGTAATCGGCGACTCGAGGGTGAGCCGCAGCTGCTGCTCACGGTCCTCGATCGTCGCCTCACTGACGTTCCCGGCGTCGATCTGCGCGAGGGCAACCGAGGTGTCGACCTCGGTGTACCCCCGCTCGTCGTTCGCGAAGAACGAGAAACCGACGATCGCCAGGATGATGACGCCCGCGATCGCCACGTTGCGGAAAACGGTGTTGCTCTTACGTTCCATTCGGTCCTCGAGTGCGAAGGACGGCCCCGCCGGTCGGCGGACCTCGTGATGCGACCGACCTCGTCGCCTATCGCCCCAGGCTACCTGCGGGGCACGACAGCCGACCGTGCTGATCGCCGTGGGCGGACAGGCGATCGTGTCGTACGCGCCCCGTACCATCGGGCTCGTGATCACCCCCACCCCGCCCGCGTCCCGGACCGCAGAGGCGGTGCGGTCCGGCGCCGACACCGCGACGGGGGCGCTCGACGCCGCCCTGGACCGGATCGCGCACCTGGATCCGGCACTCCGTGCCTTCACCACTCTCCTCGGGACTGACGGCCGTGCGGCCGCGGCGGCGGTGGACGCCCGGGACGCGGCCGGAC
>NZ_JAALEB010000257.1:0-7142 GCF_014145165.1 Dietzia sp. Cai40
ACCGCCGTGTAGCCGAACCTCTCCGCATACGCGGACTCGAGCGCCGCGCGCAGTCCGGTCACCGGTCGGGGATCGGTGACGAGCACGTTGCCGGTGGCCAACACCGTGGTGACCGACGTCCCGCCCGCGGCCTCCGTGCACGCGACCAGGTCGGGCATCGCGATCCGGTTGCTCTTTCCGACGTTGATCCCGCGGAGCAGCACGACCTTCCGATGCTCCCCGGCGTGTGGGCCCGCCGATCCGGTACTCATGTCCCGATCTTCCTCCCGGGGCGGGCCCGCGCGGGTAGCTTTCCCGCCATGGCAGTGTCAGTGCAGTCCGTTGTGAAGATCGAGACCGGCGTCCCCGAGATCATGGAGGTCCTGGCCGACGTCGAGTCCCTCGTCGACTGGTCGAGCGCCCACCGTGCGGTCGAGGTCAGGGAGGCCGACGACGAGGGGTGGCCGATCGTCGTGTGGGAGCGGGTGTCCCAGTACGGCGTCACCGACGAGATGGTCGTGCGCTACGAGTGGTACGACGGCGAGGTGAGCTGGTCCCTGGTCGAGAGCGGTTCCCAGAAGGTCCAGAACGCCCGCTACGTGCTCACGGACAACGGCGACGGCACCACCGAGGTCGTCTTCGACCTCGAGGTGGATCTCAAGATCAAGCTGCCGGGTGCGGTGGTCAAGAAGGCGCAGAAGCACATCGCCGACGTGGCCACCACGGGGTTGCGGGACGAGGTCCTGCGGCGGCACGGCTGATCATCCGCCCCGAGCCCTCGGGGATGGGATCCGGTCAGGAGAACCGGCGGGAGGAGATCAGTCCGTCGGTCAGATCGCGGCGCACCAGGTCGGGCACGGATCTGCGACGCAGTGGTGCACTCCCGGTGTGGGCGAGGTGCGCGATGCCGTCGAGCAGGTCGGCCATGGCCTCTGTCGGCGCCCAGGCCGGTGCCCATCCGAGCTCGTCGCGGGCCCGGGCGCAGTCCTGCAGGGGCACGGCGAACGCCAGGTCCAGCCATCCGCGGTCCACCGGCTGCAGGCGCGCCCGCCACGTCAGACCGACGAGGGCCCCGAGGAGCGGCAGGGGGATGTGGACCGCCCGGGCCCCGAGCACCTCTGCGAGATCGTCCCTGGTCAGCGGTTGTTCGGCCGCGAGGTTGAACGGGCCGGTGGCGCCCTGCTCGATCACTCGCACGACGGCGTCGGCGACGTCGTCGGCATGGACGAGGGGCAGGCACAGGCCCCTGTCGAGCGGCAGCAGCGGGACCCGCGGCGCGAGACGCGCCGGCAGATAGGCGGGCAGTCCGTACCGGGTCAGTCCGCTCGCCGCCGCTCGTTGGACGATGAAGCCCGGGCGCATCCGGGCGACGGGCACGGCATCGGCCCCGAGGAGACTCTCGTGGTCGTCGATGAGCGTCTCCGCCGCGGCCTTGTGTCGGCTGTACGCCGAGCTCGGCACCCCGGTCCTCGCCCAGGTCTCGTCGACGTGCTCACCGTGGCGGCCCGGCGCGTACGTCCCCACGGAGGACATGTGGACCAGGAGGCCCACCCCGGCCGACTGTGCGGCCCCGAGCACCGCGGCGGTCCCGCCGACCCCGACGCTCTCGAGGTAGCCGATGTTGCGGGTGGGTTGGAAACCCCAGGCCAGGTTGACGACGGCGTCCGCCTCGACGAAGTGTCGACCGAGTTCGCCGACCGCGTCCGGACCGGAGACGTCCAGCGCGTGTCAGGCGACTCCGCGGTACTCGCCGACGGGATCCGGTGGCCGACGCACGAGCCCGACCAGTCGGTCGCCGGAGCGCGTCTCGCGCAGACGACGGAGCAGCGCGGTGCCGACGTTCCCGCTCGCGCCGATGATGACGATCCGCATTCCGGCCTCCTCGCCCGAGCCCGTCAGTCCGGTCGACGGTACCTCCCGGGTCGCGGCCGTCAACCGCCGAGCGCCGGGGTGAGGAGCAGGACACCGGCCAACGCGAGGCCCGCGACCCACACCGTCGAGGCGGCGGCCAGGATGACCGGGCGTGCGCCGACCCTGCGCATCGCGGCCACCCGCACACCGATCCCCAGGGCGAACATGGCGCAGGTGAGCAGGACGGTCTGCGCAAGCGAGGCGGCGTCGACGACCGGGTCGGGGACGAGCCCGGACGAGCGCAGGAGGACCAGGGCGAGGAACGCGACGACGAACCCGGGGACCAGCGGCGGCCGGGTCCCCCGGGCGTCGGTACCGGTCGTCCGTCGCCGGTGGAGGCTGATCACGGTGACCACGGGGGCCAACAGCAGGACCCGGGCCAGCTTGACGACGGTGGCGACCGCCAGGGCGCCGCCGCCGATCGCCCCGCCTGCCGCGATCACCTGGGCGACCTCGTGGATCGATCCGCCGGCCCACATGCCCGCCGCGGTGTCCGACAGGCCCAGTGCCCCCGACAGAACCGGGACCGCGACGATCATCAGGGTGCCGAAGATGACGACGAGGGTGATCGCCGTGAGGACCTCCTCCTCGTCGGTGTCCGACACGCTGTCCACGGCCGCCACCGCCGCTGCGCCGCAGATCGAGAACCCGCAGGCGATGAGCAGGCGCTGCGTCCAGCCGAGACCCAGCGCGCCCCCCAGCGCCATGGTGCCGGCGATTCCCAGGACCACGATGACGACGACGAGCGCGACGACCTGCCACCCCAGCGCGGTGATGTCCCCGAGCAGGAGCTGCAGACCCAGCAGGGCGATGCCGACCCGCAGCAGGGTGCGCGAGGAGAACGCCAGGCCCGCGGTGGCACGGGCCGGCAGGCGCACGGTGTTGCCGAGTGCGGCACCCAGCACGATCGCCACGAGCATCGGGTTGAGGGTGGGGACCAGGTGGCCGACCCCCAGCGCCGCCGCTGTTCCGGCGAGCGTCAACGCGGTGCCCGGGGCGAGCGTTCGTGCCCTGACCCGCACGCTGGTCAGTCCGGACGTCGCCGAGTCCGAGGCCCGCGACACCGCTGCGTGGCCGTGCTCGCGTCGCCGGGCGGTCAGGGGGGTGGTCACGTCTCCAGGATGGACGCGGACGGGCCCGTCCGGTAGCCGGCAGTCCGGTATCCGTCCATATCTCACAGGCATGGCCCGAAGCGGAGCCATATGCTGTCTGCATGACACGGAGGTGGCCCGACCTGGCCGTCCTGGAGCTGCTGATCGGCGTCGACGACCAGGGGAGCCTGAGCGCGGCGGCCCGGAGGGTCGGGATGGCGCAGCCCAACGCGAGCAGGGCGATCAAGGATCTCGAGCGGCGGTTCGGCACTCCGTTGCTGCGTCGGCACCCGCGGGGCGCCACGTTGACCCCGCACGGGACGGTGCTCGCCCACTGGGCGCGGAGGGTCCTCGCCGAGACGACCCAGTTACTGGAGGTGGCGCAGAGCCTGCAGTCCGAGCGGTCCGCCACGCTGACGGTGGGGTCGAGCATGACCGTGGCAGAACACCTCATGCCGCGCTGGCTGGGGGCACTGAGGGGCGTGCTGCCGGAGGTGAACATCCACCTGCAGGTCCACAATTCCGTCAGGGTCGCCGAACTCGTTCTGGACGGCACCTGTGACGTCGGGTTCGTCGAGTCCCCGACGGTTCCCAGCGGTCTGCACACCAGTACCGTTGCGCGCGACCGGCTCGTGGTGGTGGCGGCGCCGACCCATCCGTGGGCCCGGCGCCGCACCCCGGTGACCATCTCCGAGCTCGCGGCCACACGGTTGGTGGTGAGGGAACCGGGGTCCGGCACCCGGACGACCCTGGACCGCGCACTCCACGAGTACGAGCGCCCCGCTCCACTGCTCGAACTCGCCAGTGCGGCCGCCATCCGCACCAGCGTCCTGGACGGGGTGGGCCCGGCGGGGATGAGCTCGCTCGCCGTGGCCGACCAGGTGGCCTCGGGCGCACTGAAGATCATCGAGATCGACGGGCTGGACCTGCGACGGGACCTGCGCGCGGTGTGGCGGCCGCCGCGTCAGCTGACCGGCCCGGCGGGGGAGTTGGTGACCCTCGCGCGGAGGGGCCACCAGCCCGCGGACGTGATCACCCCCGAGGGGCGGACCCGCCGCTGAGCAGATCCAGTGCGTGGCGGACCCCCTCGGCCGGGAGTTGTCCGGGCGCCGAGGCCGCGCCCACCGTGGCGAAGGTGGCCGAGGAGCCGAACGGGCCACCGCCGAGCCGCGTGACCGCCCCCAGGCCACCCATCGACATGGTGATCAGCGGGATGCGAGCGGCCCGGTATCGCTCCTCGGTGGCGGACAGCAGCGTCACCACATCGGCCGCGGATCGCGGCGTCACGGCGATCTTGGCCACGTCCGCCCCCGCGTCCTCCATGGCCGTGAGCCGCGCCACGATCTCCTCGGCGGGCGGGGTCGCGTCGAAGTCGTGGTTGGACGCCACCACCGGGGTGCGGTGTCGGCGGGCGGCGGTGATCGCGTCCTCTGCGTGCGGGTGCCGGTACTCCACGTCCAACGCGGCCGCCATGCCCGTCGAGGCGAGTGCCTCGACGAGCGCGACATAGGCCTCCGGTGAGATCTCCGCACCCCCGCCCTCGGACCTGGTGCGGAACGTGGCCAGGACCGGCAGTCCCGGTAACAGAGCCGAGATCTGCTCCAGGGCCTGCACCGCCGGGTCCGGATCACTCCCGGCCCCGGCGGTGAAGGGTCCGTAGAGGTCGACACGCCATTCGACCACGTCGACCAGTCGGTCCGTGTCCGGTGAGACCCCGGCCGGAGGGGTCCCTCTCACGGTAGTGCTCCGGAACTCGGAGTCGGCGCTGCGTAGCGCACCGATCTGCTCGGCGAGCTCCGTGAGATCCCGACCCGTGAGCGGGACGATGATCGAGGGCGAACGGGCGTCCAGGACGAGCCGATGGCGGGGCATGAGTAGACCCTACGACGGCCCCACCGGTGCGGTGGTCTCAGCAGCACCCGTCGCACGGGCAGGGCCGCCCGGCGGGGACCAGCTCGAGTGCGGTGAGGCCGCCGGTACCGGTGGTGCGGTAGTAGCGACCCGCCCACCGCAGAGTCCTGGAGGGGCGCCGGACCGGTACGAGCTCCCACGTCGGTCCGTCGGGGCCCTCGCACAGCAGGTGGCCGGCGTCGAGAACCCGGCCGTCCAGGACGGACCCGCCCCACCGGGTGAGCAACGCGGCCGTCTCCCGGGCGCCCAGGCCGCGGGCCAGGAGTTCCGGGTGTCCGCGATCGGTGAGCCCGACCGTGTATCCGAACCGTTGGTCGGGTGGCAGTGGGGCGGACTCGCAGTCCTCGCAGGCGCAGCCCTCGCCCACGTGGACCAGGTGCAGGCCGAACCGGTCGATGTCGGCGGCGACGCGCGCCATGTCGGGGTCAATGGCGGCGACGGGGCGGAACCGGATGACGGTGTGGGACACGGGAACTCCTGTTGTGTGTTCGGTGATCGTGGGTATCGAACAGGTGCTCGATACGATGGTGAAGGTAGACCGCGCCTACGACACGGTCGGCCCGGTGCCGGGATGGCGCGGGCCGCGCCGGTGCACACTGGAGGCGAATCCGCTGAGGGGACGGCCCCGGTGTGTGGGCACCGGGCACGAGTGAGGACGACGGAGGGGGATCGGATGAAGGTCGCGTTGGCACTGGGTTCCGGTGGGGCGCGCGGATACGCGCACATCGGGGCGATACGCGAGCTCGAGTCGCGCGGGCACGAGGTGGTCGGGGTGTCCGGGGCGTCGATGGGGGCGGTCGTGGGGTCGCTGCTCGCGGCCGGCGAGTTGGACCGTTTCGAGGAATGGGTGCGGGGTCTGGCACAGCGGGACGTCCTGCGGCTGCTCGACGTGTCCTTCGCCGGCGGGGGAGCGATCCGCGCCAACAAGATCATGGGCGTGATCGGCGAGATGCTCGATGACGTGCGGATCGAGGATCTGGCGATCCCCTACACCGCGGTGGCCACCGACCTGCGGGCGCGGCGCGAGGTGTGGTTCACCCGGGGCCCGGCCGATATCGCCGTCCGTGCGTCGTTCGCGATCCCGAGCATCGTCACCCCGGCGATCGTGGGCGGGCGCCTGATGATCGACGGCGGCGTGACGAACCCGGTCCCGCTCGAGCCACTCGCCTCCGTGGAGAGCGATCTGGTCCTGGCCGTGTCGCTGACCGGGCGTCGGGCGGGGATCCGCGGGTCCACCTTCCAGGAGAGCTCGGACCCCGATGAGCCCTCGGCCGTGGCCGATCCGAAGATGTCCAAGAAGGGTGGCACCGTCACCGCGACCACCGCCAGGCTCTCCGGACGCATCCGGACGGCGGCGGCGGACGTGCGGGACGCGGACCTGGTCAGACTGGTCGCGGCCCGCCTCGGTCAGGACACCTCCGGGGCGGACGCGGCCGGTCCGGACACCGCCGGTCCTGACACCGCCGGGCTGGACGCACCCGGGATCGACCCGACCGGGCGGGGCGCCGGGGGCGATTCCCGGACCGGGGACGACGCCACCCCGAGAGGGTCGGCGCAGCCGTCACCGGAGGTCGAGGAGGCGGTCGAGGAGGGCGAACGCGAGGTCCGGGCCGACGCCCAGGCGGACGATCGGAGCCTCGAGTCCCTCCCGGGCACGCTGCGGATCTTCGACGTGGTCTCCCAGTCGATCGAGGCCATGCAGAGCATCCTCACCGGCTACCGGATGGCGGGGAACCGCCCCGACGTCCTCGTGGAGGTGCCGTCCGACTCGTGTTCGGCCTTCGATTTCCACCGCGCGGAGGAGATGATCGAACTCGGCCGTCGGCTCACCGCGGAGGCGTTGGACAGGGAGGGCTTGTGAGACGGGCCCCTCTCGGCTTCAGCCGCCCTGGTTTCCGCCCTCGTCCTGGCCGACCTGCGGCAGGTGCTGGGGACAGAACGCCCTGACCGCGGCCGCCACCACCACCGGGGCCTCGGTCACCGGCGCATCGGCGTGGGCGTCGTTGTACTGCCGGACCACGTCGACGTAGCCCATGTCGCCGTCGAGTGACGCACAGGCGTCGCGCCCCCGGGTGAGATAACCCTGTTCGTCCTCGGCGTCCACGCCGACGGTCCTGATCTCGCTGAGGAACTGCTCCTCGGGAGACCGGTCGTCGCCGCCGTCCCCGTCCGGGGCCGGCTGCTCGCCGGTCGTCGGCCCGTCGCCGTCGGTGGCGTCCCCGACCGCGGAGGTGGCCTCGGCGGCCACGG
>NZ_JAALEB010000258.1:0-7230 GCF_014145165.1 Dietzia sp. Cai40
GCCCGGTCTTTCGTTGGGCTGCCCGGTCGGTGGCGGGGCGGGGCGGCGGCGACGGGCGGGGCGGGGGCGGTCAGAGCAGGCCCTGCTGACTGGCCACGTACACCGCCTCGGCGCGACGTGAGACCTTGAGCTTGCGCAGGATGTTGCTGATGTGGAACTTGGCGGTCGTGGCCGAGATGAACAGCGCCTGACCGATCTCCTTGTTGGACATCCCCTCCGCCAGCAGTTTCAGGACCTCGATCTCCCGGGCCGACAGGGCCTCGGACGCCGAGCCCACGCCCTTGAGCGCGTCGAGCACCATGGACGCGGTGCGGGCGTCGAAGGCGCTCTGCCCCGCCGAGACCGACCGGACGGCGGTCACCAGCTCGGTCACGTCCACGTTCTTGACCACGTATCCCCGGGCCCCCGCCCGGACCGCCCGCACGACGATCGCCTTGTCGAGGAAGGTCGTGAGCACCAGGGGGGCCACGTCGGGGAACAGGTCGCGGACCGCCGCACAGACCCGCAACCCGTCGAGCTCGGAGCCGCTCCCGAGTTTGAGGTCGATCACCGCGACGTCCGGGCGGGTCGAGCGGATGACCTCAAGCGCAGCGTCCGCGGTCGACGCCTCACCGACCACCTCGAGGTCGGGCTCCCGCTCCAGCATCAGTCGCAATCCCTCTCGCAGGACGGCGTGGTCGTCCACCAGGACGGTGCGGATCGTCGACGGTGGGGTCGTGGGGCCGGTCCCAGGCGGGGTCCTCGGCCCGGGGGTCGTCGGACCCGGGGTCATCGGGCCGGCCGCCGGTCGAGTCCGTCGACGCGGGGCGCCACCACAGTGATCGCCACCCCACCCAGGTCGGACTGCACGATGCCCAGTTCTCCCCCCACCAGCTCGGCCCTCTCCCTCATGTTGACCAGGCCCTGGCGCTCCGCGGGGGAACCGGTCCGCTCGCCCTCGAGCATGGCCCGCAGGTCCTCCGGCCGTCCCACGCCGTCGTCCTCCACGGTCAGCACCACGGCCTCGTCACCGAAGTCCAGGGTCACCACCACGCCGTGCCCCCGCGAATGCCGCGCGGAGTTCGCGAGCGCCTCACCGGCGATCCGGAGCAGCTCGTGCTCGATCCCGGGGGTCGTCGGGACCTCGTCGCCGAGCACCCGGACCTCGGTGGTCATGCTCGACGGGACGTGGAGGCGGCACAGGTCCTCGATCAGGCGGCTCAACCGCCCGTCCCCGTCGTCGATCGTGCGCAGGGCGTAGATCACGGACCGGAGCTGGTCGACGGCCTGGTCGGTCAGGTGCACCGCCTTCTCCAGCAGCGGCCGCTGCCGGTCGACCCGCCCCACCGCGTCGAGTCCGAGTTGCAGGTGCATCCCCGCGCCGAGGACCAGCTGGGAGACGCTGTCGTGGAGTTCCCGGGCCATCCGCGACCGTTCCACGTCGAGGATCCGCTGGCGGTGTGCGGCGTCGAGTTCCCGATGGGCCAATTCCAGTTCGGAGTTCCGCCGGGACAGCTCCACCACGTGCCCCCGGGCCTCCTCGTACGCCTCCTCCGCCCGCGCGAGCAACGTCTCCTGGTCCCGGAAAAGGACGGAGTTGTGCAGTGCCACGGCCGCCTGCGCGGCGAGAATCCGCAGGACCACCGTGTCGATGTCCTCGGCCGGCCGCCCGGGGTGGCGCCAGGACGCCAGTCCCCCGATCACCCCGCCGTGCAGTATCAGCGGCACGGTCACCGCGTCGGGGCCTCCGGCGTCCGCGACCTCGGAGGACCTGCCGCCGCGGAGGACCGCGAGGAGGACATTGACCACATCAGTGGGCAGCCCCTCCGGGACCGGCGCCAGATCCCGCCCCTCGAACGCGACGAACCGCCCCTCGGGGTCCACGATGACGTGCCGTGGCTCGACGGACGGGAGCTGACCGTCCCGGAGGGCGACCAGCGCCCACTCGGCGTCGAGCTGGTCGTAGGCGACCCGGAGGACCGACAGCATCAGCTCCTCGGGCCCCTCGGCGGTCCGCACCAGCGCACCGGAGACCCGATCGAGCGCGTGCATGGAGCGGCGCAGCCTCGACTCCGCCGCACGGTACTGATCGAAGAAGCTCCTCTTGACCGACCGCAGGCCCAGGAGGGAGTCCAGATCCGTGGGCCCCTCGGTCATGACGCCTCCCGGTACAGTCGTTCGACGTCCTCGAGGGTGACGGGACGCGGGTTCGTGGCCATGCACAGATCGTCGAGCGCGTGCGCGGCCAACGTGGGGATGTCCTCGGCGCGAACCCCCAGCTGCCCGAGCCCCGCCGGGATCCCGACGGCCTCCGCGAGGTCCCGGAAGCGGTCCGCGACCCGGTCCGTCACCTGGCCGCCCCGGGAGCCGACGGCCACCCCGGCGGCGCGCGCCAGGTCCGCCATGCGGTCCGCGCGCATGACCATCCCGTTGTGCCGGACGACATGGGACAGCAGGACCCCGTTGATCTGGCCGTGCGAGGAGTCGTACCGACCGCCCACCGGGTGGCTCATCGCGTGGACCGCCCCCAGGACGGCGTTGCTGAACGCCATCCCCGCCTCGAGCGACGCGAGCGCCATGTCCTCCAGTTGCCCGTCGCCGTGCCTCTCGCCGCCCCCGAGCCTGTCGAGCGCCCGCGTGCACAGCTCGACGGACCGCAGGGCGTGGGAGTCCGTCAACGGACCCGCCGCGCGCGAGAAGTACGCCTCCACCCCGTGGGAGAGCACGTCGATCGCCGTGGCCGCCCGCACGTCCTCGGGGACGGTGGCGTGGGTGGCCGGGTCGATGACCGTCACGTCCGGCACCAGAGAGCGGCTGACGATGGTCACCTTGGTCCGCCGGTCCGAGTCGTTGACCACGCAGAACTGGGAGACGTCGGCACCACTGCCGGCCGTCGTCGGCACGGCCACCACCGGGGGCAGCGGCAACCGGATCCGGTCGACCCCCTCGTACTCGAGGACGTGCCCTCCGTTGGAGACGACGAGCGCCACCCCCTTGGCGGCGTCGATCACCGAGCCGCCGCCCACCGCCACGATGACGTCGCACCCCGAGGAGTGGTAGGTCCTCGCGCCGGAGAGGATCTGGGACGCCCGCGGGTTCGGCCGGACATCGGACCACACGACCGGCTCCGCACCCCGCGCCCTCAGCCCGTCGACGACCGTGCCCGGCCACGGGGTGAGTTCGAGCCACGGATCGGTGACGACGAGGGGACGCCGTGCGCCCAGTCCCATGGCGGCGGTCGCGGCCTCGGGCAGGGCACCGAAGCCGAAGAGGATCTCCGGCGCGTGGAACTTGGCCACCCGGCCTTCCGACGACATGCCCACACGATAGGCCCGGGTCATGTCAGGCGAGCGAGCTTCCCAGCAGACCTGCCCGTTCGGACAGTTCCGCGGGGTCGCGCGCGGTCACCACCCCGTCCAGGTACCGGGCGTACACGCTCAGCCCACACGTGGGCCGGTTCCAGTACCTCCGGGCCTCCGGGGTGATCCACGCCATCCGGTGGGCCCGCCTGCTGATCCGTCCGACCAGGTCCTCCCGCGGATCCAGGCCGTTGCTCCGCCCGTCACCCACGACGAGGACCGAGGTCCGGGCGTCGATCAGGTCGCCGTGGCGGTCGAGCAGCTCGGCGAACATCCGCCCGTAGTCACTGCTGGCCTCGAGGTCCAGACCGGGTGCGGCCAGCACGGTCGCCAACGCGTCCGGACCCGACGACGACAGGAGGTGGTCGGTCACGTCGACGGGTCGGTCGACGAAGGCGACCACGGAGCACCTGTTGACCTTCCGGTGCAGGCTCTGGGCCAGGCGCAGCACGAATCCGGTGACGGGTCGGACCGAGAGCGACACGTCGACGAGGATCAGGAGCTTGAGCGGCCCGGGGACACGGGTCCGGTTCATGATGGTGAACGCCTCGCCGTCCGTCGCCCAGGCCCGTCGCAGGGTGGAGCGCGAATCGAGCAGCCCGCGGGCGAACGGCCGGGAGCGCCGCCGGGGGGCGCCCCGGATCCGGCGCATCACCTCGTGAGACGCGCGCTCGAGGTCCCCGCCGTCGGGCGCCTCCGGGCCCCCGTTGACCTCGTCGTCGTCGACACGACCGTCGGTGACGTCCTCCGCGAGGTTCCTCAGGAACTCCACGACCGCGTCGACGAACATCCCCACCTGCTCGCCCGCCGGGGGCCCGCCCTCGTCGGCGTGCCCCGCGTACACCTGTCGGGCGTCGTACCCGTCGAGGGTCCGCAGGACGTCGAGCGCGTCCGCCCAGTCCAACGACTCGCCACTGGAGACCGAGATGGCGGAGGACCCCATCTCCCCCACCCGGTCCGACGACGCGCGATCCACCTCGATCTCGTAGGTGACCGAGGACTGCCACCGCTCCGCCCCCGCCTCGACCGCGAACTCCTCCTCGCCCGTCGCGGTCGAGAAGTCGGAGTCGTCGTAGTGGATGTCCTCGTCACGGCGGGCCGTCTCGTCGCCCTCGACCAGGTCACCGATCTCGGCCGGGTCCAGGTCCGACGGGGTGAACGGCGAGGACCCGTCCGAGTCCAGTCCCAGTTCGTCGGGCAGCGCCCCCACCTGCGGGGCGTCGCCCCGGGCCCCTCCGGAGTCCTCGACCCGGGCCGCCCGCACACCGAGGAAGAAGCTGTCGAAGACCGCGTCGAAGCCCCGGTTCTCCCGCTGGTACTTGACGGTCACCGCACGGAGCGCCGGCCGGAGGACCTCGGGCCGGGAGGTCCCCACCAGCGCAAGGACCGTCCGCAGTTCCACCACCTCGGCCGGGGAGACCGCCACCCCGCGTTCCCTGAGCAGCCGCCCGAACGCCACGGAGACGATGTCGAGCACCTGCGGGGGCGAGACGTGGGACCTGTCCCCGGCCGTCATCGTCGTCCGGTCCCGCGCCCGGCCACGCTGCGGGCCCGGCCGGCCCCGAACGCGGCGGAGGTCGACGCCCCGGTCACGTCGGCGGCCGCCCGCATGTCCCGACCGCCACCCGCCGGCTCCTCGCCCGGGGCCGCCCCAGCGCCGAGAACGCCACGGGCGACATCGTCGTCGGACCGGTACTTCAGGAGAGCGGCGGACAGGACCCAGCCGAGCTCCGGGCCGTCTCCACCCCACACCGACGCGGCGCGCGCCGCGTCCACCACCTCGGAGATCGACGGGGCCTTGCGCAGGGGCAGCTCGCGCAGGCGGCGTGCCTTGTCCACCACGTCGGCCGCCACCGACTCCGGCACCTCCGGAGCGCGGGACCGGACGATCTCCGTCTCCCGCGCGGCGTCCGGGAAGTCCACGTGGAAGTGCAGGCACCGGCGCTTGAGGGCACTGGACAGCTCCCGGGTGTCGTTCGAGGTGAGCACCACCCAGGGCGTCGTGCGTGCGCGGTAGGTGCCGAGCTCCGGGATCGTCACCTGCTTCTCCGCGAGCACCTCGAGCAGCATCGCCTCGAGCGACTCCTCCGTGCGGTCGATCTCGTCGATGAGCAGGACCACCGGGTCCTCGGACGTGATCGCCTCGAGCAACGGCCTGGTCACCAGGAAGTCCTCGCCGTGGATCCCCACCTCCATCTCCGCCAGCGCGGCCGAGGCCGCGGCGAGATCCTCGTGCCCCGCCAGTTCCGCCGTGATCCGGTCCCGGAGCATCTGGACGTGGAGCAGCTGCTTGGCGTAGTCCCACTCGTACAGCGCCCGGGCGTCGTCGAGCCCCTCGTAGCACTGCAGCCGGACCAACCGACGGCCGAACGCGGAGGCCAGCGACTTGGCCAGCTCGGTCTTGCCCACACCGGCCGGCCCCTCCAGCAGCAGCGGCCTGTCGAGGACCGTCGCCAGGTGCACGACCGTCGCCAGCTCACGGTCGACGATGTACCCCGTCCCGCGGAGGGCCTCCGCCAGGACGTCGACGTCGATCACCGCGTCCGCGGGACCCACCTCGTCGGAACTCAGGTCGTCGGGGTGATCCTCGATGACATCCATGGTCGGGCCCTTTCCGTTCTCGGGAGATGGTGGTGTCCCCCGGGGACGGGCGGGACGGATCCGCTCGCCCGCCCCCGGGGACGTCCTGGTGGGGTGCCGCGCCGACCGGTCAGTACGACCCGGTCATGGCGTGCTCGACCATCGGGATCAGCGACTCGACCGTGGACTCACGCGGGTTGCCCGGGGTGCACGCGTCCCCCATCATGTGCTCGGCGATCCGGCGGATGTTCTCCGCCGAGGTGTCGATCCTGTCGCCCTTGCCCTTGTACTTGCCCGTGTCCATCTGGTTCTTCTCGTACAGCCCGGGCGTGATCTGGCTGAAGTTGTCCGGGATGCCGACGTCCTTCGACAACCGGATGGCGGCCTCCACCGCCGCGTCGGCGGCCTGGACGGTCGTCATGTTGCGGGTGTCCACGCCCATCTGCGGCGCGAGTTCGGCGTAGCGCTGGTAGCGCGACGGCAGGTTGTACTCCCACACCCGGGGCAGCGCGATGGCGTTGTTCAGACCGTGGTGCGTGTCGTAGTACGCGCTGATCGCGTGGGACATCGAGTGGATCATGCCCAGGCCGCCCGAGTTGAACGCCTGCGTCGCGATGTACTGCGCGTTCATCATGCCGGTCCGGGCCTCGAGGTTGCGGGGGTCGTACACGGCCGTCGTGAGGTTGTCCGCCACGAGCTTGGTCGCGTACAACGCGTTGCCCAGCGACGGGGCGAAGTCGAGCCGGGACACGTACGGCTCCGAGCAGTGCGCGAGGACGTCGAAACCGCAGTACGCGGTGAAGTGCTGCGGGCAGGAGTAGTAGAGGAGCGGGTCGTCCATCGCCAGCGAGACCAGGCTGGCGTCGTCGAACGCGACCCACTTGTGCGGGTGGTCCATGTCCGAGGTGTCCGTGATCACGTACGCCCACGAGGTCTCCGCGCCGGTGCCCGCCGTGGTGGACACCGCGATGTGCGGCGGGTTCTCGAAGTTGGTGGACTTGGAGAAGCCCTGGAACTCGTTGATGTCGCGGCCGTCGTGGGCGATCACCACGCGGGCGCCCTTGGCGGCGTCATGACTGGAGCCGCCGCCCACCGAGATGATGCCGTCGCACTTCTCCGAGTTGTAGAGCGCGGCGGCGTCCATGACGTTGTAGTCCTTGGGGTTGGACTCGACCTTGTCGAAGACGACGACGTCGAGGCCCTGGTACTCGATCTTGCCCTTGAGCTCCTCGATGATGCCCGAGCCGCGCAGTCCGGTGGTCATGATGAGGACCCGGGTCATCCCCAGCTTCTTGGCCTCCACGCCGAGGAT
>NZ_JAALEB010000259.1:0-4632 GCF_014145165.1 Dietzia sp. Cai40
CGGGCCCGCGCCTCGTACGAGCACCCCGCGACCACACCGCGGCCCCCCACCCCTCCCACGAGCACCGGCCGACCCCGCAGGGTCGGCCGGGTGAGCTGCTCGCAGGACGCGAAGAAGGCGTCCATGTCCACGTGCAGGACCCAGCGGTCCTGCCCGTCAGCCATGCCGACTCCCGTCTCGGCTCAGGACCGGCCCGGTCAGACCCGGGCCAGCGTCATCCTGACCCCCTCGGCGAGCTCGGCGGGGTCACCGTCGCCCGGGTTCAGCGCGTCCACCACAGCGAAGTCCGTGGCGAGGACCTCGCCGGCGATCAGCCCGGCGTGACGGTCGGCCCAGTCGCGGCGGGCCGCCGGGACCTCCAGGCGCACCCGGATGCGGTCGGAGATGTCGAACCCGGCGCCGCGGCGGGCCTCCTGGATCTCACGGATCCGGTCCTTGGCCCAGCCCTCCGCCTCCAGCTCCTCGGTGACGGTCAGGTCCAGCACCACCAGCCCGGCCCCGCCCGGGAGCGCGGCCGTCGATTCCGGGTCCGCGGCCACGAGGCGGTGTTCGTACTCGCCCTCCTGCAGTTCGACCCCACCGGCGATGACCACCCCGTCGGCCTCGGACCAGTCCCCCGTCTTGGCGGCCTTGATGCACGCCTGAACCTGCTTGCCCAACCGCGGCCCCGCCGCGCGGGCGTTGACGGCCAGCTCCATCCGCCCGTGGGCGGCCACGTCGCTCGTCAGGTGGACGTGGCGCACGTTGACCTCGTCGGCGATGATCCCGGTGAACGGCTCGAGCCTCTCGGCGTCGGGCATCGCCACGGTGAGGGAGTTCAGGGGCAGGCGCACGCGCAGCTGCTTGGCCTTGCGCACGGAGGAGACGGTCGAACACACCGACCGCACGGCCTCCATGGCCTCGACCAACCCGGCGTCGCGCGGGAGCTCGTCGGCGGCCGGCCAGTCCGCGAGGTGGACCGACTCCCGCCCGGTCAGGCCGGTCCACACGACCTCCGACATGAGCGGGAGGAGCGGGGCGGCGAGCCGCATCGTCGTCTCCAGCACCGTGTAGAGGGTGTCGAAGGCGTCGCGGGAGTCCTGACCGGAGGCCTCCCCCGCCCAGAACCGGGAGCGCGACCTGCGCACGTACCAGTTGGTCAGGGCGTCGGCGAACTGTCGCAGTTCGTCGCAGGCGGCGGCGATGTCCGTGGTCTCCAGGGCCTCGGTCATCGCGTCCCGGGTCGTGGCCAACCGGGACAGGATGTACCGGTCCAGCACGTGCGGGGAGTCCGTGCGCCAGGTGGCGCGCTCGGCGGCGTACAGCTGCAGGAAGCTGTAGGAGTTCCAGAGCGGCAGCATGGCCTGACGCACACCCTCGCGGATGCCCTGTTCGGTCACCACGAGATTGCCACCGCGGAGGATGGGGGAACTCATGAGGAACCATCGCATGGCATCGGAGCCGTCGCGGGCGAAGACCTCGTTGACGTCCGGGTAGTTGCCCTTGGACTTGCTCATCTTGAGCCCGTCGTTGCCCAGCACGATCCCGTGGGCGGCGACGTGCGTGAACGCGGGACGGTCGAACAGCGCCGTGGCCAGCACGTGCAGCGTGTAGAACCAGCCGCGGGTCTGACCGTTGTACTCGACGATGAAGTCGCCCGGGTTGTGGGTCTCGAACCACTCCTTGTTCTCGAAGGGGTAGTGGACCTGCGCGAACGGCATGGACCCGGACTCGAACCAGCAGTCGAACACGTCGGCCACCCGCCGCATGGTGGATCTGCCGGTCGGGTCGTCGGGGTTGGGCCGGGTCAGCTCGTCGATGTACGGACGGTGCAGATCGGTGGGCCGCACCCCGAAGTCGGCCTCGAGCTCGTCGAGGGAGCCGTAGACGTCCACGCGCGGGTAGGCCGGGTCGTCCGACTCCCACACGGGGATCGGCGCGCCCCAGTACCGGTTCCGGTTGATGTTCCAGTCCCGCGCGCCCTCGAGCCACTTGCCGAACTGCCCGTCGCGCACGTGCTCCGGCATCCACGTGATGTGTTCGCGATTGAGCTCGACCATCCGGTCCCGGAACGCGGTGACCTTGACGAACCAGGCCGGCAGGGCCATGTAGATCAACGGCTGCCCGGAGCGCCAGGAGTGCGGGTAGGAGTGCTCGATGGTCTCGTGCCGGATCAGGCGACCCGCGGCACGCAGGTCGCGTGAGATGGGCGCGTTGGCGTCGAAGACCAGCTGGCCCGCGTACGGGGGCACCTCGGCGGTGAACTTGCCGTCGGGGCCGACCGGGATGACCAACTCGATACCGGCCGCGTCGCAGGCGTCCTTGTCCTCCTCACCGAAGGCCGGCGCGAGGTGGACGATGCCGGTGCCCGACTCGGTGGTGACGTAGTCCGCCGACAGCACGACGTGCGCGCCGGGGTGGCCGGCGAAGAAGTCGAACGGCGGGACGTACGTCAGACCCACCAGGTCGGCGCCCTTCGCCGTCGCCACCACCTCGGCGTCCTCGCCGAACTCGGGCGCATACACCCCGCGGCGGGCCTCGGCCACCACGAAGCGGCGGCCGGCGAGCTCACCGGAGTTCACCTGCACCACGCAGTAGTCGATGTCGGGGTGGACGGCGGCGGCCAGGTTGGACGGCAGGGTCCAGGGGGTGGTGGTCCAGACCAGCGCCTCGGCGCCGTGGAGCGGGCTGGACTGCGGCGCCTCGAGCGGCAGGCCGACGGTGACCGCGGGGTCCTGACGCATCTTGTACGCGTCATCCAACCGGGTCTCCTGGTTGGACAGGGGCGTCTGCTCGTACCAGGAGTACGGCAGCACGCGGAAACCCTTGTAGACCAGGCCCTTGTCGTAGAGCCGCTTGAACGCCCACAGGACGGACTCGGTGAAGTCGATGTCCAGCGTCTTGTAGTCGTTCTCGAAGTCCACCCAACGGGCCTGACGGTGGACGTACTCCTCCCACTCGTCGGTGTAGCGCAGGACCGACTTCTCGCAGGCCGAGTTGAACTCGGCCAGACCCATGTCGAGGATCTGCGACTTCTCGGTGATCCCCAGCTGCTTCTCGGCCTCGAGCTCGGCCGGCAGACCGTGACAGTCCCATCCGAAGCGGCGCTCGACCAGGTATCCGCGCATGGTGCGGTAGCGCGGGATCACGTCCTTGACGTACCCGGTGAGCAGATGCCCGTAGTGGGGTAGGCCGTTGGCGAACGGGGGGCCGTCGTAGAAGACGTATTCCTCGGCGTCCGCCCGTCTGCGGACGGACTCCCGGAAGGTGTCGCGCTGGTCCCACCGGGCCAGGACGGTCTCCTCGAGGGCGGGGAACGACGGCGACTGTGCCGTGGTGCCGCCGGTGAGGTCGAGAATCGGGTAGGCGCTACCCGTGGCGGTGGGCTCGGTGCTCATGCGGGCGGACTCCTCGCGGTACGGGGCCCGCACGAGTGGGTACCCGTGGGGCCGACAGGCCTGCGCTCGGGGACGATCCGGACACGACTGGCGCGTCCGTCCGCGGTACCACCCCGTTTGACGACGACGGTGCGACGCCCACTCATGGGTCGGGGGCCGGTCGGGCTCCCCCGTTCGGTTCTACTGAGCCGCCCCCTCCACGGGACCGGCTGTTCTTCCGAGCGCTCCCCGGTGATGGCCGGATCGCAGCGCATCCGGCTCACCGCCGGACATGGGGTGATGTTACCTGTCGGCGTGGGAGTCCGCCGCGTCCGCCACCTCTGACGGGTCCCGTCCGGACCCGTCACGCGCGGATCTCCCGCGGATGAGATCCATGACCAGCAGCAGCAGGCCGAGGGCGCCGACCACGATGCAGGCCCACGCCCACCCGATCTGACCGGTGGCGACGGCGGCGACGAGGAAGACGAATCCGAGGATCGTCAGTCCGAGTGCGGCGACGAGCATGCGTTCCTCCTGCCGTGGTGCGTGTCGTGGGGCGCGCCTGTTCCGGGGCGGTCCCACTCCCCGAATATACGTCGGTCCCCGCACCCTGGGCAGGGGCGGGGACCGGACGCGTCGACGCGGGAGGACTACTCGGCGCGGTGGCCGCCGTCCTTCTTGGCACCCTGGTCGGGCGCACCGGCGTTCTCCGCCGGGGCGGCCGGGGCAGCCGATCCGGACTTCCCGAGCTCGGACAGCTGGTTCTCGAGGTAGCTGGTGAGGCGACTGCGGTAGTCCTTCTCGAAGGTCCGCAGCTGGTCGATCCGGCCCTCGAGCACGCCACGCTGCTGGTTGATGGTGGCCATGATCTCGGTGTGCTTGCGCTCCGCGTCGGCCTGCAGGGCGTCCGCCTTGGCCTGGGCTTCCTTGATCTGCTGCTCGGAGCGTGACTGGGCGTCCTTGACGATCCCGTCGGACTTGGTCTTGGCCTCGCCGAGGATCTTGTCGGCCTCCCTGCGGGCGTCGCCGACCATCTTCTCCGACTGCGTCTTGGCGTCGCCGACCAGCCGATCGGACTCGCCGCGCGCCTTGGCCATGAGCCCGTCGGACTCCTTCTTGGCCTCCCCGGTCAGCCGGTCCGCCATCTCCTGCGCCATCGCGAGAACGCGGGCCGCACGCAGATGCGTGTCGGAGTTGGCGGCACCGCTGTCCTCGCTCTTCGCGAGCGACGGGGTGGCCGCGGCCGGGGCCGGCGTCGGCGCTGGGGGCGCGGCGG
>NZ_JAALEB010000025.1:0-3645 GCF_014145165.1 Dietzia sp. Cai40
ACGATGTTGGCGATCTCGTCCAGGGCGGCGGTCACCGGCACCGGCAGACGCGAACCGGGGCAGGTGTCGGCCCGGTCGACCAGGGCCTTGAACACCGCGACGGTCAGGATGGACGTCACCGGCCGGCCGATCGGGTTCTCCTCATCGGAGACCAGATACAGCGTGTCGGCCTCCGAGTTTGCGAAGGCGACCGGGTCGAAACGCTGGGCGCCGGCCTGGGGGGTCAGCCACCGCACGATCTGCCTGCGTCCCAGGCAGGAGATCATGTTCTTGGCCGCGGAGAACACGTTGGAGCGGGTACGGGGCTCGGCGTTGTACTTGCTGGCCAGGTCCGCAGCCTGCGGCTTCCACTGGCTGTCAGCCAGGATGTCAACTGGGGTGGCGTCCTCGAGATTGGAGACCCATCCGTAGACATCGGTGATGGGACGGTTCTTCATCGCCGCTGCCAGGAACAGCGAGGCGAGCAGGTCCACGGCCTGGGAGTAGAAGTACGCGTTGGGGTCGCTGCCGGCCTCCCCTCGGGCGGTGGCGGCGTTGAAGATCTCGGCGAGCTCCTCGGCGTTGCCGTCCCACCACTGGTCGCGGCGAACGAAGTCCAGCGGGTCGAAGTACCACTTGGAGGTGTCCAGCCCGACCGCCTTGTCCTGCGGGTCGAGCACCCAGACGCGGCCGACCTGCTGACGGAACGGCATCGTGGCTTCGATGACGTCGCGCTTGCACGAGGTGGAGATGCAGATGCCCGGTGCGCGGCGGATCATCGGGATGATGCGGCTGGAGGTCTTGCCCTGGCGGGGACCCCACAGATCCAGATGCAGGTCTTCCCACCCGCCCCAGAGATCTTGGCCGGTAGCGACCTCCTTGCCGATGTACACCCCCGGGGTCTGGGTGGTGTCGCCTCGCTCGCGGTTGGCGCGGACCACGCTCTTGGCCGACAGTGACTTCACGTCAGCGCGGCCCGCCAGGTGCTTGGTGATCCCATCGACACGGGTCCTGCGGCCCTGCCGGCGCCCGACGAGCGCCGCCACCACGGCCACGAGCACGGCGGCGATCACCACCAGGGCCACGACGACGACCGTGGCGCCGGTGGTCCACTGCACCTGCCCCTG
The DNA here is from genome assembly GCF_014145165.1 of Dietzia sp. Cai40. Lineage (NCBI taxonomy): Bacteria > Bacillati > Actinomycetota > Actinomycetes > Mycobacteriales > Dietziaceae > Dietzia > Dietzia sp. Cai40. The sequence continues at coordinate 1,107 of NZ_JAALEB010000025.1, forward strand.
GGCCAGGTCGATCACCGCCACCGCGGGGTTACCGGGAACCTGTTGACCGGTGGGGGCGATGGATTCGCCGAGGGTGATACTGCCCCACACCGCGATCACCGCGGCCGCCACCACGCCCATCATGACCAGCGCGATCGTGGGTCCGGGCTCGCGGGTCTGGGACGTTCGTGCCAGGTCCTTGCCTGCCATTGTTGCCTCCCTGGTGTGATGTGCGCGGTTACTCGCCCACAGATCGGTATTGGTAGCTGGCGACCTTCCACGTCTCGCCGGTGCGCTTGAGCTCGACGGTCGCGGTGATGCGCTCGAGCGGGGTCGTTGCTCCGTCGGGGTGCAGCACTTTCTGCTGCACCGTGACCAGGCGCCGAGCTTCGCTCGCGTCCTGCGGGACGGGGTCCTGATCTCCGGCCAGGCTTGCGGCGCCGATCACGCGGTCACCCGAGCGCGCCCATGCCGGCCACTGCCCAGGGGCAGGATCTGGGTCCGGGCGGGTGGTGGCCGCGTCCGCCATCTGGCCGGTGAGCTGGTCGGAGATCGCGTGCATCGCATCCCACGGGGACTGCTGCTGCGCGGGGGTCCACGTGTGAATCCCTGCCATCACCGCCACCGCCACTTCGTCGGCGGTCGTGATCGGGTCGATGTGTACGTGCGCATCGGTTCCCGGTTCATCATCGCGGCCAAGCGTCAGGGCCATCGCGACGGCGGCGACCACTACCGCCACCACCGCCGCGGCGACCACAGCTACGCCTTTGGTGTTCATCGCTGTCTCCTACTCGTCGGCGGTGCTCATGCGGCGGCGAACCTTGCGGCCTCTTGCGGCACGATGACCACGTACTTTTGCGTCTCGGCATATGGAGGTACCCCGCCGAACTGCTGCACGGCGCCGGGTCCGGCGTTATAGCCGGCCAGCATCAACGCCTGCGGGTCGCCACTGAGCTCGCCCGAGGCGATGCCCTCTCGCTGGCCCTCGGCGATCTCGCACAGGTAGCGGGCGGCGGCCATCGTCGCGTCCGCCGGGTCCGACGGAGAGCCCGAGCCGGGAGGTCCGGCGATCTGGCCGTTGTCGTCGACCTTGGCGCCCTTGGCCGCCCATGTGCCGGGCATGAACTGCCCGTACCCTTGCGCTCCGGCCGTCGAGACTGCCGTGGCCTGGAAGCCGGCTGATTCGTGGTACAGCAGCCCGGCCAGCAGCGGAGAGTCGACCTCGCGGCAGACCTGGCCTCCCAGGTCGATCCACTTGCGCAGTTCGGCGGGGATCTCGCCCGCGTTCAGGCTGCGATGCCCGAAGTCCGGGGCGCAGTCGTCGCCCCCGGCGGCGCCGGTGGTCTCCGAGGAGTCGTCGGCACCGTCGGTGGGGGCGGCGCCGTAGCGCTGGTTCGGGGTGGGCTTTCCGCCGCCGGCGACGGTGACGTGCACGTGGTCGAAATGGTTCTGGGTCGGGTCGCCCCGGTCCTCCCTCTGGTTGGGCTGCCCGGTGGCGGGGATGTACTGCTGCCGCCAGATCAGGTACTCGATGTTGAAGAACTCGCGGTGCGTCAGCAGGTAGTTCGTGATGCGATTGCCCAGCTCGCGGCCCTCGCTCGAGGAGTAGTCCGGGATCATGATGTCCACGGCGCGGCCCGACGGGTGATCGGGGTAGGCATCAACAGGCCGCCACCCGCCGATGGTCTTCACGTCGGGAAAGCGCTGCGCCACGGCACGGGCCACCCGGATCGAGTCGACCTGCAAGTTCTCCTTGGAGGCGATCTTGTCCGAATCGGGCATCTCCCCGCTCGAGGGCGGAGACGGCTGACGGGAGGTCGTGGACTCGTCGGTGGGCGGCTCACTGCCTCCCGAGCCCGGGTTCGCCGCTCGGTCGAGCCACGGCTGCGGATCGGTCTCGCTCCCACCGGTCAGGCGCCCGCCCTGCCACACCTCGAAGTGCAGGTGGGCGCCGGTGGACTGGCCGTTGTTGCCGACCTCACCGATGTGCTGTCCTGCGGCAACGGTGTCGCCCACCTGGACGTCCACTCCGTCGTCCCACATATGGCCGTAGACGGTCGAGTAGGGCTGACCGTCGATGGTGTGGTCGATGACGATCCAGTTGCCGAACCCGCTCGCGGGGCCGGCGGCGGTCACCACGCCTGGGGCCATCGCGTACATGGGCGTGCCGTCGGCGGCGGCCAGGTCGATGCCTCGGTGGCCGGGCCGGTCTGCGCTCTTGTAGGTCGAGGACACGACGTAATCGCCTTCGGCGATCGGCAGGCTGAGCTCGCCGGCGGGCACTCCCCCGCCGCCGGTTATGGCCCCGTTCGGGCGGCACCGATCGTCGCTGCCGTCTCCGAGGATCACTACGACCACCAGCGACAGCAGGATGATCCCGATGACGATGCCGACGACGAGCTTGGCCGACCGCATCCGTCTACAGCCCTAGCTGCGCTCGAAGGGCCGCGTTCTCGGCTTGCAGCGCCCGCAGGGTGGACGAGTTGTGCGCCTGCCACGTCCCCGCGGCGACCGACCAGCGGCGCACCGAGTCGCGGCTGATGCCGAACTCGCGGGCGAC
>NZ_JAALEB010000260.1:0-5585 GCF_014145165.1 Dietzia sp. Cai40
CGCGTGGCCGGCGCGACGCGGGAGGTCACGCCGCCCCGTCGCACACCCGGTGGACCGCGCGGGTGAACCGCTCGACGCCGGCGTCGACCTCGTCGGCGGTCACCACCAGCGCGGGGATGAGGCGCACCACCGAGCCCGTGGGGCCACAGGTGAGGGTGAGCAGATCCTCGTCGATGCACGCCTGCTGGACCGCTCCGGCCAGGCGGGCGGCCTCCACCGCACCGGCACTGCCCGCGGGAGCGGTGGGGTCACCGAACTCGACGCCCAGCATGAGCCCGGTCCCGCGGATGTCGCAGATCTCGCTCACGTCGCCGAGGCTACGCCGCAGTCCCTCGAGGAGTTGGGTTCCGCGCTCGGCGGAGTTGGCCACCAGACCCTCCCTGGCGACCACCCCGAGGGTCGCCACGCCCGCCGCGGCCGCCACGGCGTTGCCGCCGTAGGTGCCGCCCTGCGATCCGGGCCAGGCCTTGGCCATGATCGCCTCGGGAGCGGCGATCGCGGAGATGGGGAAGCCCGAGGCGATCCCCTTGGCGGTGATGATGACGTCCGGGACCAGGCCCTCGGTGTGCTGATGGCCCCAGAACCGGCCTGTGCGCCCGATGCCGGCCTGGACCTCGTCGAGCACGAGCAGCGCGCCGATCCGGTCGGCGCGGTCGCGCAGCCCCTGCAGGTAGCGCGGCGGGGTGGCCATGTAGCCGCCGTCGCCGAGCACGGGCTCGATGAGGAACGCCGCGATCTCGCGGGCGTCGACACGGGAGGCCATGAGGTAGTCCAGCTCGGCGAGCGCGAAGTCGATCGCGTCGTCCTCGCTCCACCCGTGCCGCAGGGCGTGCGGGAACGGGGTCATCACCACCCCGCCCATGAGGGGGGAGAAGCCGGCGGAGAAGCGCGTCCCGGCGGTGGTGAGGCTCGCGGCGGCGACGGTGCGTCCGTGGAAGCCGCCCTGGACGGTGACGATGTTGGGCCGGCCGGTGGCCATGCGGGCCAGCCGGACGGCGGCCTCGACCGCCTCGGACCCGGAGTTGGCGTAGAAGACCGAATCGATCCCCTCGGGCAGGTGCTCGCCGAGCTTCTCCGTCAGCTGCAGCAGCGGTTGGTGCATGACGGTCGTGTACTGCGCGTGGATGATCTTCCCGCACTGCTCGCGCGCGGCGGCGACCACGTCGGGGTGGCAGTGGCCGGTGCTGGTCACGCCGATGCCGGTCGTGAAGTCCAGGTAGTCGCGGCCGTCGGTGCCGTGGATCCACGAGCCGAGGGCGTGGTCCACCACGACGGGCGTGGCCTGCTTGAGAAGGGGCGACAGATGCGCGGTCATGGGGCCAGTGTGTGACCCCTCCGGGCAGATTGTCAACAATCCGACGATCTGCGGGGGGGCGGTCGCGGGCACGCTACGGTGTGTCCATGACGCAGCAGCACCGGTCCCCGCACACGCGACCGACAGTCGTCCTCCTCACCGCCGACGGCGTCGTCCCGCCCACCCACCTGGACGAACTCCGCGGACTCGCCGACGTGCGGGAGTGCACCGCCGACACCCTGGCCGAGGCGCTGCCCGGCGCCGAGGTGCTCTTCGTGTGGGACATCTTCTCCGACGCGTTGGCCTCCGCCTGGCACGCCGCCGACGCGCTGCGATGGGTCCATGTGGCCGCCGCCGGGGTCGACACGCTGCTGTTCGACGAGCTGCGCGACTCCGACGTCTCGGTCACCAACGCGCGTGGTGTGTTCGACGGGCCCATCGCGGAGTACGTCCTGGCCTGCGTCCTCGCCCACGACAAGCAGCTGCACCGGACGGAGGCACTGCAGCGCGCCGGGGTGTGGCGCCACCGCGAGACCACCCGCGTGGCGGGACGCCGCGCCCTCGTCGTGGGGACCGGGGGGATAGGCCGGGCCACCGCGCGGCTGCTCAGGGCGGTGGGCGTGGACGTCCGTGGGGCGGGGCGTCGACCTTCCGACGACGACGAGGACTTCGGCGTCGTCCTGGACTCGGCCCGACTGGCCGGGCACCTGGGCGATGTCGACCACCTGGTCATGGTGGCCCCGTTGACCGAGGCCACCCGAGGGATGCTCGGGCCGGCCGAGTTGGCGGCGCTCCCGGACGGCGCCCACGTGATCAACGTGGGGCGGGGCCAACTGGTCGACCAGGAGGCCCTCACGCAGGAGATCGCGGCGGGCAGACTCTCGGCGCACCTGGACGTCCTCGTCGTCGAACCGCTCCCCGACGGCGACCCGCTGTGGACCCTCGACGGCGCGCACGTCAGCCCCCACATGTCGGGCGACGTGGTGGGCTGGCGAGACACCCTCTCGGAGCAGTTCCTCCACCACCTGCGCACCTGGGCGGGCGGCGGCGAGCCCGGTCCGCTGGTCGACAAGAGCCGGGGATACGTCAGCGGCTGACCGGTCGCGCCTCCGCGGCGTCGAGCCCCAGGCCGAGGGCGGCCTCGGTGAACGCGTCGACGAAGGCCCGTAGGGGTCGACGCCGGGCGTCCCGCTCCCGGTACGCGATCGAGACCGTCCTGGTCAGGGTGTCGTTCAGAGGCAGCACGTCCACCTCGGCGGTCGAGGTGCCCAGCCCGAGGTCGGAGGCCAGGGTCACGCCGAGGCCCGCGGCGACCAGGGCGAGTGCGGTCGACTGCTCACCGGCCTCGTGACGGATGTCCGGCTCGAAACCCGCTTCCCGGCAGGCGAGCCGCACGGCCCTGCCGAAGTGGGAGCGCGGGTGGGCCAGGACCCAGGGCTTGCCCGCGAAGTCGCCTAACGCCACCTCGCCGGCGTCGATCGACCCGCGGGGGGCCACGAGGTGCAGTGATTCCACGGCGATGGGTGTCCGGGTGAGCTCGGGGACCCGGGCCATCGTGTAACTGGAATAGTCAAGGACGAAAGCCAGGTCGAGGGAGCCGTCCCGGACCGCGCCCGTGGTGTCCTCCGGGGCGAGCTCGCGGCTGCGCACCTCGATCCCCGGGTGGTCCCGGGCGAGCACCCGGATCCCGGCGGGCAACAGGGTCGTGGCCACCGACGCCCAGACCCCGGCCGTGAGGGTCGTCCCGACCCCGGCCCGGGCCGATTCCATCGCGTGCCCGGCGTCCTCCACCGCGGCCAGGATGGTCTCCGCGTGCCCGGCCAGGACCAACCCGGCCTCGGTGAGCCCGATCCGGCGGCCACGACGCTCGAACAGGGGGGTCCCCGCCTCCCTTTCGAGAAGAGCGAGCTGTTGGGACACGGCGGAGACCGTGTAGTCCAGGGCCCCGGCGACGGCGGTCACGGTCCCGCGACGCTCGAGTTCGCGGAGCAGTCTGAGTCGGTGCAGTGACGGCTCCATGGCCCCGAGCGTAGGGGCTGACCGGGGACAGTGCAGAAAAAGTGAACGGTCGGGTCCATCGATTCTCGCTGGACCCGGGCCCGTCCCCGCTCCCATGCTTGAGGGACCCCGCCGGAGAGTCGGGACGAGGCGTTTCAGGAGGCGAGCACCATGACATCCATCGAGATTCCGGGTTTCACCGCGACAACCGGGTCGGTGCCGGTGGCAGTGCCGGCTCCACCCGCGGAGGGTCCCGCCACCCGCGAACCGTACCTGCGGCTGCACTGGAAGGACGACGTCACCGGCGCCCGAGGGTTCCTCGTCGTGGACACCCTCGTCGGTGGCCTGGCCACCGGCGGGACCAGGATGCGGGCCGGCTGCACCCTGGGTGAGGTGGAGGACCTGGCCCGCGGCATGACCCGCAAGACCGCGGCCTTCGACCTCCCCGTCGGCGGTGCCAAGGGCGGGATCGACTTCGACCCCAAGGATCCCCGCGCCGTGGAGGTGCTGGGCCGGTTCTGCGAGGCGATGCGCCCGTTCCTCGACCGTCACTGGGTGACCGCCGAGGACCTGGGGGTTCCGCAGCACCTGATCGACGAGGTCTTCGCCGGGCTGGGGATGCGGCAGTCGTACCACGCCGCCATCGAGCGCTCCGAGGATCCCGCCGCGACCGCCGCACGTATCTTCCGCGGGCTCACCGCCGAGGTGCCCGGCGGGTTGCTCGGCGACGTGATCGGCGGGTACGGCGTGGCGCAGGCGTGTCTGGCCGCGGCGTACGTGCGCGGCTGGGACGTCGGACGCACCACCGTCGCGGTCCAGGGCGTGGGCACGATGGGCGGCGCTGCCGCCTGGTACCTGCACGAGGCCGGGATGACCGTGGTGGCGGTGGCCGACGCCGCCGGGACGCTCTACGACCCGGCGGGCCTCGACATCCCCGCGCTGCTGGCCACCCGCGACCGCTTCGGTGAGATCGACCGGGGAGCCGTCCCCGCCCGCGTCCAGCGGCTGGAGCGGGACCAGATCATCGGGATGGACGTCGACGTCCTGGTCCCCGCCGCGGTCTCGTACGCCATCACCGCGGACAACTGCGCGTCCGTCAGCGCGTCGATCGTGGTGGAGGCCGCCAACGCCGCCACCACCATCGACGCCGAACTCGACCTGACCGCGCGCGGGATCGCGGTGCTGCCGGACTTCGTGGCCAACGCCGGCGCGGTGGCCTGGGCCTGGTGGCTGATCCTCGGAGAGGTCGACGAGCAGCCCGGGACCTCGTTCCTGCGGCTCAGCCGGGAGATGACGGCCAAGGTCTCGGACCTTCTCACCGCCTGGACGCCCGCGGACGGCCCGGTGCGGTGGACGGCGGACGTCTCGCACCTGGTGCGTCAGGTCCCGACGGTCGTGGTGCCCTGACCGAGGGGGCTCGAACCCCTGGCCGTCTGAGCACCCCAGGCGCGCGACCACCGCAGCCGCACACGGGAAGACCGTGTGCGGCTGCGGTCGCGGCGGGGTGGGTGAGGAGGTCGGTCAGGCCCCGGGCTCGGCCCCTGCCTCCGCGTTCTCCTCGGACACCCCGTTCTCCTCGGACGCCCCGTTCCCCTTGCCGATGGCGGTGTGCAGCCGCGCCCGGCGGGGGGAGTCGTCCGTGCCCAGCAGGAGATCGATGGTCAGGCCCAGGCGGCTGTTGACGTCCGCCGCCGAGGACCGCCTGGTGAGCCAGGAGACGAGGTTGGACATCCACACGTCGGAGACCACGCGGGCGATCGAGAGCTGGACCTCGTCCGGTTCCCCCTGGGCCATGGCGCGGGCGATGATCCGGTCCATGTAGAAGCCCACCTCCTCGACCTCGTTGGCCACCGACGCGTCGGCGAACATGAACGCCCGGGTCATGGCCTCGGTGAGGTTGGGATCGCGCTGCATGGACTTGGTGATCATGTCCACCACGACCTTCATGCGCTCCTGGGCGGTGTCCCCGGGCGGGGCCGAACGCTCCGTGCGCTGGTCCAGGCGGCGGAACTCGCGGGCCAGTGCGGAGACCAGGAGGTGGACCTTGGAGGGGAAGTAGCGGTAGAGCGTGCCCACCGCGACCTCGGCCTTCTCGGCCACCGCGCGCATCTGCACCGCCTCGTACCCGCCCTTGGCGGCCAGGGCCAGCGTGGCGTCGAGGATCCGGCGACGGCGCTCCCGCTGCGACGAGGTGCTGGGCTCGTCGCCGCGGGGCGCGGGATCAGACGCGGCAGGACCGGAACCGGTCTCGGTCGAGCTCTTGGTCATGAGGCGAGCCTCCTGGGCTGGCGAG
>NZ_JAALEB010000261.1:0-6393 GCF_014145165.1 Dietzia sp. Cai40
GGAGACGTCGACGACGAGCACTGCCCGCGCCGCTCAGGCCAGCAGGTCGGTGATGGGCCCGATCGCGAAGAACACGAGGAACGCCGCCGCGACCACCCACAGCAGCGGGTGCACGGACCGGGCCTTGCCGGTGGCGGTGGCCATCACGACCCAGGCCACGAACCCGATGCCGATGCCGTTGGCGATCGAGTAGGTGAACGGCATGGTGACGATCGTGAGGAAGGCCGGGAGCGCGATCGCGAAGCGCGTGAAGTCGATGTTGACGATCTGCGACATCATGAGTGCGCCGACCACCACGAGCGCGGGGGCCGCCGCCTCCACCGGGACGACCTCGTACAGCGGGGTGAAGAACATCGCGACGAGGAAGAGGGCACCGGTGACGATGTTCGCCAGGCCGGTGCGGGCGCCCTCGGCGATGCCGGTGGCCGACTCGAGGAAGACCGTGTTGGACGACGACGAGGTGAAGCCACCCGCCACGGCACCGACGCCCTCGACCACGAGCGCGGTCTTCATGTTGGGCAGATTGCCCTTCTCGTCCATGAGCCCGGCCTCCTTGCCCAGCCCCGTGAAGGTGCCCATGGCGTCGAAGAAGTTGGCGAGCAGCAGGGTGAAGACGAACAGGCTGGCCGCCAGCGGACCGATCCGGACGAACGCGCCGAAGAGATCCACCTGCCCGATGAGGGACAGGTTGGGCAGCCCACCCAGGGTCTCGGGGATCCCCGGGACCGCGAGGTTCCACCCGGTGGGCGAGGGCTCACCGTCGACGAAGGACGGTCCGGCGTTCGCGACGGCCTCGACGATGATGGCCACGACGGTGGTGACCACGATGCCGATGAAGATGCCGCCGCGCACCTGCCGGGCCACGAGCACACCGCACAGCAGGAGCCCGAAGGCGAACACGGCGGTGGGCCACGAGGCGATCGACCCCTCGATCCCCAGTCCCACCGGGACCGTGGTGCCCGCGGCGTCGGGGAGTCGACGCACGAAACCGGAGTCGACGAAGCCGACCATGGCGATGAACAACCCGATGCCCACGGCGATCGCGGCCTTGAGGTCCGAGGGGATGGCGTCGAAGACGGCCTTGCGGAACCCGCTCACCGCCAGGATGACGATGATGATGCCCTCGATGACGATCAGCCCCATGGCCTCGGCCCACGTGACCTGCCTGGCGATGGTGACCGCGACGAGGGAGTTGATCCCCAGGCCGGTCGCGAAGGCGAACGGGTAGCGGGCGATCGCGCCGAACGCCACCGTCATCACCCCCGCGGTGAAGGCGGTGACGGCGGCGATCTCGATGATCGACAGCTGGTTGCCCTCGACGTCGACACCCGAACCGAGGATCAGCGGGTTGAGCACGATGATGTAGGCCATCGCGAAGAAGCTGACCAACCCGCCGCGCACCTCGCGGGCCACCGTCGAACCGCGCTCACTGATCTTGAAGTACCGGTCGACGACCCCGATCCGTACAGGGGACCGTGACGGGGCCCCGGCGCTCTGCGACATCTGGAGACCTTCCTGGCGGTGGGTGAGGAACCGTCATAGAGTAACCGGCCCCCCGCCTGCGGTAGCGTCGCGGTCATGACGGACAGCCCGGCAGAGCCGCAGGTGCCCCGGATCCCGGCCTACCTGCTGGATCCGCGGCCCGTCGTCCTCATCGGAACCCTCGCGTGGACGATCGCCCTCCTGGCCGTGATGCTCATGGACGAGGTCGACATGCGCGCGGTCATCCTCTGCGCCGTGGGCGTGGGCGTGGGTGCGATCGGCACACTCGTCTACGCGCTCCAGCGGCGTGCCGTCCTGCGCGGCAGTGCGGGCGCACAGGGCGGTCTCGACTTCGACCGCATCTGAGCTGTCGGCACCTGAGATGCCTGCGGGATCAGTCCTGACCGGCGGCGGGGGCCGGCGGGATCAGGGCTGGTCGGGACCGCCCGCCGGACCGGCCTGCCCCACCTCGTCGCCCTGCCCCACCTCGTCGCCCTGCTCAGCCGCCCCCCGCGCCCGGGCGGCGGTGGCCGCCAGTTGCTGGGGGAGCACCACCACGTCCACGGCGGCGTCGTCGTACGCCTCGGCCACCGGGGTCGCGGACTCCGTGGCCACCTGTACCTCGCTGTGGGCGCCGCAGCCGTACTGGAGGTGCACCACCTGCCCGTCGGCGGAGTACTCGTTCGCGCACACCCCGAACATCGTGCCGAGGGAGCCGGAGACGGGCACCAGGAAGCCGCAGGACCCGCAGTGGTGCTTGGCACCGCGTGCGATCTCGGTGTCCGGGCCGCGCTCGGCGGCCCATCGGGCGGCGGCGGCCGACCGGCCCTCCCGGCTCAGGTGCCGTGGCCTGCCGAGCCCGACTGGGCCGGCGACCTCGTCGAGCCCGTCGTCCCCGGTGAGGAGTTGTCCCGGGACCAGACGCTCGTCGTCGTCCGCGGGGGGCAGCAGATCACCGGCACCCAGATCGCCCGGGCGGATCCTCTTCTCCCACGGCACCCACTCCGGGGCCACCACCGAGTCGGGACCGGGGAGGAGCGAGATCTCGTCGACCGTCAGCTCGCCGCCGGGGACCAGCGCCAGGACGCAGGCCCAGTACCACCCGCGGTAGCCGGGGAGGTCCGAGGCGAACCGGTGCGTCGTGGTGAACGGCGCCTCGACGACGGCCCCCCGGTGCTCTCCCACGCCGTCGGACGCGAACTCCTCCACGGCGGCACGCGCCACGTCAACGCCCGAGGCCAGTCTCTCGCGCAGGGCCTCGTCGAAGCCCGAGGCCTGATCGGTGCTCACGGGGTCCGCCTCCTGATCCGTGCCTACCTCGGTGTTCACCCCACCCATTATGCGCGTCATCGCGACAGCGTCGCGGTCCGGCCCGTAGTACGGCATCCTTGACGCATGCGCAGCGTCCTCGGCACCCTCGGCCCTCTCGCGGTCTCCCTCTCCCTCGTCGGCGCCGTCGCGGCGTGTACCGCGACCGGTTCCGACGACGCCGGGAGCGCCACGTCCCCCGGCGCCTCCCGCGCGTCGTCGAGCATGCCCACCGGCTCCGGCTCCGGTTCCGGGTCCGGCGACGCGGGCGGCGGACAGGTGCCGGTGGGCCCGGCCGAGCCCCGGCCCGTACGGGGTTCGGTCGAGGTCGTCCGGACCCTGCCGCACGATCCTGAGTTGTTCACCCAGGGTCTGCAGGTGGTGGGCGACGAGATCTACGAGTCGACGGGTGAGTTCACCCGCTCGCAGGTGCAGCGCCGCCCGCTCGCCGGCGGCCCGCCCACCGTCTCCGTGCGGATGGCGGACGACGAGTTCGGCGAGGGCCTGGCCGTCACCCCGGACACCCTCTGGACCCTGACCTGGACCAACGGGATCGCCCACAACCGGGACCCCCGGACCCTCGAGGTGCGCTCCGAGGTGCCGTACGTGGGCGAGGGCTGGGGCCTGTGTTACGACGGCGAACGGCTGATCATGAGCAACGGCTCCGACCAGCTGACCTTCCGCGACCCCGTCACCTTCGAGCCCACCGGCACGGTCTCGGTGACCTCGGGGGGCACACCCGTGGTCCGGATCAACGAACTCGAGTGCGCGGACGGCACCGTCCTCGCCAACGTCTGGATGACGGACGAGGTCATCCGCATCGACCCCGCCACCGGCGCGGTCACCGCCATCTACGACGCCTCGGCGCTCGAGCGACCCCGGCCGGCCAGCCGGGAGGCGGTTCTCAACGGGATCGCCGCGCTCCCCGGTTCGGAGAACGTGCTGCTCACAGGGAAGTTGTGGCCGACGATGTACGAGGTGCGCCTCATTGGCTGACCGCTCCCCCGGGCCGACCCGTCGAGCCGCGGCCACCGTCGGCCGGGGCGTCCGGCGGGTCTTCCACGCCGACGGGGCCGACAGATCGGGCCTGTCGCAGCTGAGTTACGTCACCGTCGCCAACTTCGCGTGCGACGCCATCCTCGCCGTCGCCCTGGCCAACACGTTGTTCTTCTCCGCCGCCACCGCCGAGTCGCGGAGCAACGTGGCCCTGTACCTCCTCGTCACGGTCGCCCCGTTCGCGCTGATCGCCCCGGTGATCGGACCGGCCCTCGACCGGCTGCGGAGCGGGCGGCGCCTCACGGTGTCGTTGACCTTCACCCTGCGGGCGGTGCTCGCGGTGATCCTCGCGCTCAACTTCGACTCCTGGCTGCTGTATCCCCTCGCGCTGGGGATGCTCGTGCTGTCCAAGACCTTCGGCGTGGTCAAGGCGTCGATCACCCCGCACGTCCTGCCGCCGGCGCTCGACCTGGTCCGGACGAACTCCCGGCTGACGGTGCTCGGCCACGTGGGCGGGTCGTTGATCGCAGGGGCCCTCGCCGGAGCCGTGTCGTGGGTGTGGGGCTCCGACGCGGCCCTGTGGCTGCTCGCCGCGGTGGCGCTGGTGACGGCGTACATCGCGATGACCATCCCCGCACACGCCGAGGCCTCGCTCGACGAGGAGTCGGCGACCCTGCGCGTGGACCGGGGCCGCCCGCTCGTCAGCGGGCTCAAGGCCGTTCTCACCCGGCCGCTGGGCCGTCAGGTCCTGGCCAACCTCTGGGCCGTGTCGATGGTCCGGTTCATGACCGGCTTCCTCACCCTGTTCCTCGCGTTCGTGGCCAAGGCCCAGGAGAACGCCACCGCGGCGGAACAGGCCGGGATGCTCGCGATCGCCGGTGCGGCGGGAGGACTCGGCACCTTCGTGGGGAATGCCGTGGGCGCCCGTCTCCCCCTGGGCCGACCGGGCAGGATCACCACGACGGCGGCGGGCGCAGCGCTGTCGGCGGCGGTGGTCGCGGCGTTCCTCGGCAACATCTGGGCGGCGGCCCCCCTCGCACTGGTGGCGGCGGTGTGCAGCGCGCTCGGCAAGGTGGCGCTCGACGCGTCGATCCAGACGGACATCCCCGACTCCGCACGGTCCTCCGCGTTCGGCCGGTCCGAGACGGCGCTACAACTGGCGTGGGTCGCGGGCGGTGCGCTGGGGGTCCTCCTCCCGCCGGACTTCACTGTGGGCTTCAGCGTGATCTCGGTCGTGGGCGCCCTGCTGTTCGGCCAGTCGCTCCTGACCGCGCGCGGGTCCACCCTGGTACCGGGGCTCGGCGGCAACCGACCCAGGTTCCCCGGAGCGCCACGTGACCCCCGTGCATTCGGCGCGCGCCTGCTCGGCAGAATGGAGGAGTGAGCTCTTACAGCGATGCCCCCGCGTCCGGCACCCGCGTCCGCCCAGTCACCTGGGCGATCCTGGCGTGGGTGATCATCATGGTCGCCGCGATCGTCGGAGCGTGGCAGGGCTCCGCCTCACGTCACGGGGCGGTGCCGGCGATCACCGTCGCCACCGACCGCGACCACGTGGAGGTACTGCCGTTCGCCGCGACGGACCTCGACGGCACGAGCTACACCAACCCGGTGGGTGAGTTCACGGTCACCGGTGAACACACCCTCACGGTGCGGCTGCCGGTGGAACTGCGCCGCGCCACGCTCGACGTCTACGAGATCCGCGCGGACGGGTTCCGCGAATACACCCTCGAACCCGACGGCCCCGGCGAACTACTCATCCCGGTCACCCTCCCTGACGAGGGACGGATCGAAGGACTGGCACTCCGCGGGGTCGCGCTCGTCTACGCGGCGGACGGCTCCGAGACCATCCTCAGCGGCGAGTGGTCCGTCGGGATCACCTACACGGACTGAGCCGGCAGGTCACGCGTCCAGTTCGCGGGCGACGGCGCGGAGCACCGACGCCACGCGACCCGACACCTTGTGGTCGGGACGGTGGCCGCGCCGCAACTCGGGTTGGACGGTCGTCTCGAGGACCTTGATCATGTCCTCGACCATCCCGTGCAGCTCATCGGGCGAGTGCCGTGGGCCGCCGCGGGGGGCACGGTCCTGCACGACGGTGGGCTCCTCGTGGACGACCACCCGCAGAGCCTGGGGGCCACGCCGACCGGAGACCATGTCGAACTCCACGCGCTGGCGGGGCCGGAGCGTGTCCACCCCGTCTGGGAGCGCGTCCGACCGGACGTAGACGTCCTCCCCGCCCTCGTGGGACAGGAAACCGAAACCCTTCTCCGCGTCGTACCACTTGACCCTGCCACTGGGCACCGCGAACCACCTCTCCACACGATCGCGCACACGTGCGACCGACATCCACCACGAATGACTCGAGACTACCCTCGCCGAGGCGGTGGCCCGGCGCCCCCGCCGGGCCGGTAGCCTCCCCCGTGTGACCTCCGACGCCCGACCCCCAGCCGACGACCCCGACCCCTGGGCACCCCACACGGCCGAGCCCGCCCCGGTCCGGCCCAGACGCCGCGGCCTGTTCATCGCGGCGCTGGTCGTCTTCGCCGTCGGTGTGGTGTTCACCGTCCTCGCCGCACTGACCCCGTTCGTCCTGGATCGGGACGCGCC
>NZ_JAALEB010000262.1:0-7269 GCF_014145165.1 Dietzia sp. Cai40
CCGGCCTCACGAACCCGGGCCGCCTCGGCCGCCACCGCGACCCGTTCGAACGCCACCAGCGCCGCGGCCACAGGTCCCGACCCCGTGCTCGATCCCGCCATCAGTCCCGCCCCCTCCGGGCCCGACAGTCCGGGCCGCTCGGGGATCCACGCTAGGGGCGCGGCCGCGCCGGATCCGGCCCGCGAGAGCGGTCGGTGGATAGATCGGACGACCATCCACAGGCTCAGTCCAGATCGGGTTGCTCGGCGTACCGGTTGCCGGCGTACATGCGCACCATCACCGCGACGAGCCCGACGCCGAACACCGCCATCCCGCCGAACAACAGCTCCTCCGGCATGCGCTGATCCGGACTCTCGGCGGCGCGCACGATCCCCACCTGCATCGCCCCCAGCAGCGCCAGGGTGACCACCGTGATCAGCCACAGATCCTCACGCAGCAGTCGCTCGAACCGGCGAAGCCTCGGCGCGGTGGCCGTCCACCACTCCTTACGGGGTCCGTTGATGAGCTCGGGCGCGCGGAGGACGATGAGCGTGGTCAGCAGCGGGAGAGGCAGCACCATCAGCAGGGGCAACAGCGCCGAGAACGCCAGAGCGCCGGCCTTGCTGGACCAGCCGTCCGGCTCGCCGCCCGAGCCGAAGTGAACAGGGACGCGCTCCGGCAGGACCACCACCTGCCAGGCCAGCACCGCCAGCCAGACCACAACGGTGGCCACGACCAGGATCAGGATCCAGGGGCTGGTCGGTTCCTTCGGCAGGCCGCGGGCCTCGTCGGCCACCGAGTTCGTCGTCGTCATCTAGTCGAGGCCCCGCGACCCTGCGGCCGTGCGGCGCACGCCTACCTCACCACCGTCACCCGCGAGGCGGCCTCGCGGGCCCGCTCGCGCGCGGTCTCCACGTCCTCGGCGGTGGCCACGGCCACGCCCATACGGCGGAACTCGCTGGCCGAGGGTTTGCCGAACAGTCGCAGGTCCGACTCCGGCACGGCGAGCGCGCGGGCCACACCCTCGAACCCGACCCCCTCGGCCGTCCCGCCTGCGGAGCTGTCCTCGCCGCCGCCGATACCGGACCCGCCGTAGATCACCGCCGACGCGCCCGGGCTGGACATGGTGGTGACCACCGGCAGTCCCAGGACGGCCCGCGCGTGCATGTCGAACTCGCTGAGGACCTGGCTGCGCAGCGTCACCAGACCGGTGTCGTGCGGCCGCGGGCTGACCTCGGAGAAGTAGACGTCCACGCCCTGGACGAACAGCTCGACCCCGAACACGCCCACCCCGCCGAGGGCGCCGGTCACGCGCGCCGCCACCGAGCGCGCCGAGTCGTAGGCGTCCTGCGTCATGGCCTGCGGCTGCCACGATTCGACGTAGTCGCCGCGCTCCTGACGGTGACCGATCGGCTCGCAGAAGTCGGTCCGGATCTCCCCCGTCCGCGGGTCCACGCTGCGGACGGTGAGCAGGGTGATCTCGTACTCGAAGTCCACGAACGACTCCACGATCACGCGCGCCCCCGCGACTCGGGCGCCGGACTGCGCGTAGTTCCATGCCGTTTCCACGTCCTCGGGACCGTGGAGGGACGACTGTCCCTTACCCGACGACGACATGGTGGGCTTGACCAGGCACGGGAACCCGATCCGGGAGCACGCCTCCTGCAGTTCCTCCAGCGAGGACGCGAACGCGTAGCGGCTCGTCGGCAGGCCCAGCTCCTCGGCGGCGAGGCGCCGGATGCCCTCACGGTCCATGGTCAGCTGGACGGCACGGGCGGTGGGGACCACCCGGGCCAGCCCGTCCTGCTCGATCTGCGCCAGCGCTGCGGTGGCGATGGCCTCGATCTCCGGCAGGATCACCTGCGGCTTCTCGAGTTCCACCACCCGGCGCACCTCGTCGGCGTCCGTCATGTCGATGGTGTGGCTGCGGTGCGCGACCTGGTGGGCGGGGGCGCCGGCGTACCGGTCCACCGCGATCACCTCGACCCCCAGCCGTTGCAGCGCGATCGTGACCTCCTTGCCCAGTTCACCGGAGCCCAGCAGCATCACGCGGGTGGCCTCCGGGGTGCCCGGCGTACCGACGCGGTCGACGACTGGCGGGGCGAGGGGATCGTGCGCTGCGGTCATGGCGCCCACGCTAGTAGACCCCCGTCGCCGGCCTCTATCGCGTGCTCCCCCGCTCCCGCGGACCGGCAGGCGATAACGTGTGTGCAACGCCACACGAAAGGGCACACCTGTGACCACTGCCTCCCCCGGCCCCCTTGCCGGCATCCGCGTCGTCGAACTCAACGGCATCGGCCCCGGCCCCCACGCCTGCATGATGCTGGCGGACCTGGGGGCCGACGTCGTGACCGTCATGCGCCCCGGGGAGCTCGACACCCAGGTCGGCGGCTGGGCGCACATCACCCGCCGCGGCCGGACGGTGGTGGAGGCCAACCTCAAGAGCGACGAGGGCCTGGCGCAGGTGCGCGGTCTCATCGCCAAGGCGGACGTGCTGGTCGAGGGCTTCCGCCCCGGGGTCACCGAGCGGATGGGCCTCGGTCCCGACGAGTGCCTCGAGTCCAACCCGCGGCTCGTGTACGCGCGGATGACCGGCTGGGGCCAGCACGGCCCGCTCGCGCACACCGCCGGCCACGACCTCAACTACATCTCGCTGACCGGCCATCTCAACGCCACCGCCCGCAAGGGCGAGCGCCCCGTGCCGCCGCTCAACCTCGTCGGCGACTTCGGCGGCGGGTCGATGTTCCTCATCCAGGGCATCCTCGCCGCGATCATCGAGCGCGCCACGTCCGGCAAGGGCCAGGTCATCGATGCCGCCATGACCGACGGCGCCTCCGTGCTGGGCCAGTTCCAGTGGGCCATGCGTGCCCGCGACCAGTGGTCGGACGTCGCCGGGACCAACATGCTCGACACCGGGTTCCCGTTCTACGACGTCTACACCTGCTCAGACGGCAGGTTCATGGCCGTGGGCTGCCTCGAGCCGCAGTTCTACGCGGAGTTCGCGCGACTGATGGGCATCGACGGCGAGGGCATGCCCGGACAGTTCGACATGGACCGCTGGGACGAACTGCGCGAGATCATCGCCGGAAAGTTCGCCGAGAAGCCCCGCGACGAGTGGGCCGAGCTCTTCTACGGCACCGACGCCTGCACCACCCCGGTGCTGACCTACACCGAGGCGCTGTCCCATCCCCATATGACGGCGAGGGAGACCTTCGTCGAGGTCGGCGGGGACATGGGGCCGGCGCCCGCGCCGCGGTTCTCGCGCACTCCGGCGCCCGCCGTCCCGGCCGCGCCGCCGCATGAGGTGACGCCGGTCGAGCAGGTCTGGGCCTGACCATGAGCGGGCCGGGAGCCACTTCTCACTCGCCGGGCAGTGGCTCCCGCACGCCGGGTTCAGGCTCCCGCACGCCGGGTTCGGGCTCCCGGGTGGCCGGGATGACCCTGGCCGTGGACCCCGCCTCGGCGGAGCCGCCGTTCCGCCAACTCAAGGGGCAGATAGTCGAGGGCGTCCGGCGTGGGGTGCTCACCGCAGGGACTCGGCTGCCCGCCGTGCGCACGCTCGCGGAGGAGGTCGGAGTCTCCAGCGCCACCGCCGCGAAGGTCTACCGCGAACTCGAGGAGTCGGGAGTTCTGGAGGGCCGCGGCCGGTCGGGGACGTTCGTCTCAGCAGCCGATCTGCCCGGCGCGGTGCTGGCCCGGGCCGCGGAGGAGTTCGCCGAGCGCGCCGCAGGCTCGGGATTCGACGTCGACGAGGCCGTGGCAGCTCTCCGCAACGCGTTCCGCCAATTGCCCTAGAGATCGCGACCCCGCCTGTCGCCGCCCGCCTGTCGCCACCCGCCGGCCATCCCCGATCCGGCGGCCACCTCGATCCGGCGGCCACCCCGATCCGGCGCGATCCTGGATGCATCGGCCGAGTGGGCCCGTCCCAGAACGTGACCGGGATTCAGTGAATGCGACCGGGTCACACGGAATGCTCCCAGCCCTGCTTCTCGAAGGCCCCGCGAACGAATCTGGTGAGCGTCCGCGGGGTGTGCAGCAGACCTTGTGTCACCCGCCTCACCTCCCATCCCAGTGACGCCAGCCGCAGCATCGCCACGGAATCGCCGTCTCGACGGGCCCGGGTCAGATGCTCGTTGCCGTCGTACTGCAACCCGACCTTCCACCGGCGGTTACCCAGGTCGAGTCGCGACACCAGCGCGCCGGACTCATCTCGCACCTCGACCTGCGACTCGAACACCGGCAGATCAGTCGCCCCCATGATCAACCGCAGTTCGGACTCCTTGGGCGACTCGGCCAACGGATCCACGGCGGGCAGCAACCCCAGCACACGACGGACCCCGGTCTGACCTGCCATGGCGAACGCCGCCGCCGCGATCGCATCCGGATCAGTGCCGCCTGTGCGACACATGGAATCGAGCGCCGCGACCGCCCGGACATCAGACGCCATATGCCGGGCGAGGTCGATTGCGGTCCTGGCGGGGGTCGTCACGGCCATCCCCTGCCACAGCAGATGGTCGGGAGTGGCGGTCCACTTGCGGACGACGATCCCGGGCGGGGCCCTGCGCCAGGTCGGCCTCCAGAGCTGGACCTCGTCGCGAACTAGCTCCTCCCCGAAGTACGCCTCCCCGGCCAGGTGCCCGGCGGCGCCCCCGCAGATCACCGAGCGTGGGCCACCCCATAGCCAGGCCGCGCGGATCTTCTGCGCCGGGTCGAGTTCGGCTGACGCTCGCACGTAGACCCTCGGGTGCAGTCGACGGAAGCGGGTGCGCAGATCCTGCCTGGTCAGGACCCCGGAAGCCAGCGCGCTACTGACCAGAAACGGTTCGCCACCGTAGATGGCTCTGACAAAGGCCGCCTCACGCCTCGGCGGTCCCGCAGGGTCTGAGTGTGTCGGAGGCATGATCGCATGGTGCTACGCGAAGGCCCTCCCTCTGTGGCGCGATCGGCCGGCTGTGGACGAGGCGGACGACCATCCACAGCCTGATCGCGGTCCGTGAATCGAGGCTCGCGACCAGCCGCTATCGCGGGGGATGACGAGCGATCAGGAGCGATAGGGAGCGATCTGCGATAACTCGTCTCGCTCCGAGCATCCTCGGCGAGTTCCGGAACGGGCTCACCCGGCCGATACGTTCGAGAACGCGCCCAATCGCGGGGTCGGACGCACGGGGGTCGGACGCACGGGGTCGGACGCACGGGGGTCGGGCGCCCAAGACACTTCCGCGGACCTCGAGACCGCACGTAATGGGAGACGACCCTGAGGCGATAATGGGGACATGATCAAAAGCCGCACAGCGACTGCTGCCGCCGCTCTTGCTCTGACCGCCGCCACTCCCGTTGCCGTGGCCCCCGCCCACGCCGCACCCGTCCCGGACGGTCACGTCGCCTACGTCGCTCAGGCGTCGGGATCAGCGGACGGCGGCTCCCTGGACAACCCGATCGTCGGAGCCGGCCTGATCATCCTGGCGGGCATCGGTGTCTCGGTCGCCCTGGCTGTCGGTGCCGGCGTGGCCGGAGGCGCGTTCGAACTGCCTCAGCTCCCGGGATCCTGACCGCGTCCGCTCAGCCCAGGATGTCGCGCCGCACCACGTTCTGGTCGCGGCCCGGACCCACGCCGATGTACGACATGTGGCAGCCGGCCAGCTCCTCGAGCCGCAGGACGTACGCCTGCGCCTCGGGCGGCAGGTCGGTGAACTCGCGCGCCCCGGTGATGTCCTCTTCCCAGCCGGGCATGGTCTCGTAGATCGGCGTGGCGTGGTGGAAGTCGGTCTGCGACATGGGCATCTCGTCGTGCCGGACGCCGTCGACGTCGTAGGCCACGCAGATGGGGATCTCGCCGATGCCGGTGAGCACGTCGAGCTTGGTCAGGAAGTAGTCGGTGAACCCGTTGACCCGGGCGGCGTAGCGGGCGATCACGGCGTCATACCAGCCGCAGCGGCGGGTTCGTCCGGTGTTGACGCCCACCTCGCCGCCGGTGACCTGCAGGTATTCGCCCCACTTGTCAAAGAGCTCGGTCGGGAACGGCCCGGCGCCCACTCGCGTGGTGTACGCCTTGACGATGCCCAGCGAGTGGGTGATCTTGGTCGGCCCGACGCCCGACCCCACGCAGGCGCCGCCGGCGGTGGGGTTGGACGAGGTGACGAACGGGTAGGTGCCGTGGTCGACGTCCAGCATGGTGGCCTGGCCGCCCTCCATCAGCACGGACTCGCCGCGCTCCAGGGCCTGGTTGAGCATGAGGGTGGTGTCGCTGACCATGGGCCGCAGCCGGTCGGCGTAGGAGAGGAAGTACTCGACCATCTCCTCGACCTCGACCGCGCGGCGGTTGTAGATCTTCACGAAGATCTGGTTCTTGAGGTGCAGCGCGCCCTCGATCTTCTGCCGCAGGATGGACTCGTCGAAGACGTCCTGCACGCGGATCCCCACCCGCGAGACCTTGTCGGCGTAGGTGGGGCCGATGCCGCGGCCGGTGGTACCGATGGCCTTCTTGCCCAGGAACCGCTCGGTCACCTTGTCCAGCGCCTGGTGGTACGGGGCCACCAGGTGGGCGTCGGCGGAGATGCGCAGCCGCGAGGTGTCGGCGCCGCGGGCCTCGAGGCCGTCGATCTCCTCGAACAGCGCCTCGAGGTTGACCACCACGCCGTTGCCGATCACGGGCACGGCGGTGGGCGAGAGGATCCCGGCGGGGAGGAGCTTGAGCTCGTACTTCTCTCCGCCCACCACCACGGTGTGGCCGGCGTTGTTCCCGCCGTTGGGCTTGACCACGTACTCGACGCGGCCGCCCAGGATGTCGGTGGCCTTCCCCTTGCCCTCGTCGCCCCACTGGGCGCCGATCAGGACGATCGCTGACATGGTCTGCTTTCACCTCGAAGAGAGTCGTCTTTCGGTGAGGGACGAAAACCTGCCCGCAGGCAGTGATTTCCGCGCACACCAACGGTCCAGGGTACTTGGTTCCGCCTGGCACACCCTAGTCGGTCACTCCGACACCCTCCGGAAGCTCACCGGCGCTCCCGGTAGGAGTTGGGACAGTGCGTCCGACGACCGCGAGGTCAGCACCCCGATCACCGGGTAGCCGCCCGTGACCGGGTGGTCCGGCCCGAACACGACCGGCGACCCGTCGGCCGGGACCTGCACCGCGCCCCGCACCATGCCCTCGCTGGGGATCTCGCGGGTGCTCGACCGGGGGACGGGCCCGGCCGGATCGATGCGCACCCCCACCCGGTCCGCGTGCCCGCTGACGTGCGCGGTCTCCGACAGGACACGCCAGGCCCCGGGCGGGAACAGGTCGTCGCGCGG
>NZ_JAALEB010000263.1:0-1493 GCF_014145165.1 Dietzia sp. Cai40
CGCTCGCGGAGGAGACGGTCCGGGTGTTCCGGGCTCGCCGAGCGTCCGGACGTCGAGGTCCGCTCCCACGACCTGCTGACCGAGGACGCGCTGTGCCGGGCCCTGGCCGGGTTCGACGCCCTGGTCCTGCCCCACCGCCACGGGACGCACTCCGGGTGGCTGGAGTCGTGCCGGGATCTGGGGCTGCCGCCGGTCATCCCGGATATCGGTTACCTGGTCGAGCAGTGGGGTTCGCCGGCGGGCTCCTACGACCCCTCAGACCCGACGGCCGCGGACCTACGCCGGGCACTGGCGACCGCGCTGGACGGCCCACCGGTCCCCGCTCGGATGGCCGATGCCGAGGACAGCGCGGTCGCCGCTGCCCACGCAGCGCTCTACCGTGCCGCTCGCGCCGCCGTCGCCTCCCATCGCGGGGTCGGTTCTCATCGCGGGGTCGGTTCCGATCACGTGTCCCCACGAGACTGATCCCGGATTCGCACATCTGCGCCCACTCGCCGCGTGAGCGGGCGGGGCGTGCGACGCGGCCGCGTGAGCGGGCCTCAGCCCTCGTTGCGGCGCACCATCTCGCCGATCCACTCTGGAACGTAGGGCGAGGTGCAGCCCGCGGGCGTCGGGTAGTCCCGGAGCACCCCCAGTCGTTCGCCGATCTCCAGTGCGCGCGGCCGCAGGTCCGGGTGATGGATCCCGATCTGCGCCAGGCACGTGTTCATCTCCCACTGCAGCCGCTCGTGCGCCTCGGCCATCTCGGCCTCGATCGCGTCCAACAGCCCGGACGAGTCCAACCCGTCCGGCTTCTTGACCACCCTGTCGGCGGTGAGCGCCCACCCGGCGGCGGCGACCACCGGATCGGGGTCACCCAGCCACTCCAGGCGGAGTTGCTCGGCGTGCGGGCCCTTCATCACCACGTACCCGACCAGCCAGTCGTGCACCTTGCGGGTGCGGGCCTCGCGCAGCATCGCGTCCAGCTGACCGCCGGAGAACTCCTTGGGGCGGCAGATCAGCAACGCGAGCAGGCGCGCCGCCGAGTCGCCGGTGGCCCACAGTTCCTCCGCGAACGACTGGTTCTTCTTGATCCGCTTGGCCACCCCGCGCAGCGTGGTCAGGTTGACCCCGTGGTCGTCGCCGTGCCGCTCGTTGACGGCCAGGATCCTGGGGTCCTCCAGCGCGGCCAGCTCGGCCATCACCTCGTCGAGATCCGGCTCGCTCGTCGTCGTCATATCGGTCTCCTCCTCCGCGCCGCCCCGCGCCCACGGTCCTATACTCGCCGGATGCGCCTGCGGAGCATCCGTCCCGACCTGCTCGACCGCGCCGCGCCGGTCGCCGGGTGGCGTGAGGGACTCCTGGCTCACAAGGTACTCCGCGGGCTCACCGAGGGCCATCACCGTCGCCCGCGGCCGGGACGCGTCCGCGCGATGCCGGATCCGGCCCGGCTCGGTCGACTCACGTCGCCGCGGCCCCACCCGACGTTCGATCTCGTCCCCGGCCCGGTCGCG
>NZ_JAALEB010000264.1:0-5914 GCF_014145165.1 Dietzia sp. Cai40
CGGCGCGCGCCGAGGTCGTCGACTCGCCCGCCGACCTGGACGAGGCGCTCGACCGGTTCGGCCCCACCTGGGTGGTCAAGGACGACGGCCTCGCGGCCGGCAAGGGGGTCGTGGTCACGCCCGACCGCGCCGCCGCGCACGCCCACGCGCTCGCCTGCCTGGACGACGGGCACCCGGTTCTGCTCGAGTCCTTCCTCGACGGCCCCGAGGTGTCGCTGTTCTGTCTCGTGGACGGCGAGACGGTGGTCCCGCTCCTCCCCGCTCAGGATCACAAGCGTGTCGGGGAGGGGGACCGCGGACCCAACACCGGCGGGATGGGTGCCTACACCCCCCTGCCGTGGCTGCCGCAGGGGATGGTCGACCGGATCGTCTCCGAGGTGTGTGAGCCGGTCGCCCGCGAGATGGTCGCACGGGGATGCGGCTTCTCCGGTCTCCTGTACGCGGGTCTGGCGATCACCACGTCTGGCCCCGAGGTCGTGGAGTTCAACTGCCGTTTCGGTGATCCCGAGACGCAGGCGGTCCTGGCGCTACTGGAGTCGCCCCTGGGGCAGGCCCTCCACGCGGTGGCCACCGGCCGTCTCGCCGAGCTGCCTCCGCTGGTGTGGCGCGACGGCGCCGCCGTGACCGTCGTGCTGGCCGCGGAGAACTACCCGTCCTCGCCACGCCGGGGGGACGTGATCGAGGGCGCCGAGCAGCCGGGGGTCTTCCACGCCGGGACGGCCCGGGACGAGAACGGGCGACTGGTCTCGGCCGGGGGGCGGGTCCTGTCGGTCGTCGGGACCGGTCCCGACCTCGCCGCCGCGCGCGCGGAGGCCTACCGGATCCTCGACGGGGTCGAGCTGGGCGGCGGTCACTTCCGTCGCGACATCGGCCTGGCGGCCGAGGAGGGACACATCAGCATCCCGGGCTAACGGCGTCAGCCCGCCGGGCTGACGGCCGATCCGCCGTCCTCAACGCGCCTGTCCTCACCGAGCCCGTCCTCACCGAGCCCGTCCTCAACGAGCGTAGAGGGCCATGCGCGGCGCCTGCGCGACCAGCCAGGGGCTGAACGCGAACGGCGTCGCGTCGATGGCCTTGCGCACGTCCTCGGGCCGGGCCCAGTGGTGGGCACACACCTCGTCCGCCCGCGGGGCTAGGTCGGCGCGGATGCGGGCGGTGAACACCGGGCAGATCTCGTTCTCCACGATCCCGGAGTCGTCCACCGCCCGGTACCGGAAGTCCGGCAACGCCGGCTCGATCCCGTCCACGCGCGTCCCGAGTTCCTGTTCCGCCCGTCGCACTATCGCCTCGGCGGGGTCCTCGCCCGGTGCGGGGTGACCACAGAACGAGTTGGTCCACACGCCCGGCCAGGCGCGCTTGTGCAGCGCGCGACGGGTGAGCAGGACGCGGCCCTCCTCGTCGACCACGTGGCACGAGAACGCCAGGTGCAGCGGGGTGTCGGTGGTGTGGACGGTGGCCTTGTCCGCGGTGCCGACGGGCTGGCCGTCCTCCGAGAGGAGGACCACGTACTCGGTGCCCGCGGGAGCGGAGGCGTCGGGGAGGGAGGACATGCCGCCAACCTTAGGCGCTCCGGGCCGGACGGGCCGCCGGGGACTCAGACGGCGAGGTCGCGGGCGATCACCAGTCGCTGGATCTGGTTGGTGCCCTCGAAGATCTGGGTGATCTTGGCCTCGCGCATGTACCGCTCCACGGGGAACTCCCGGGTGTAGCCGACGCCGCCGAGCACCTGGACCGCGTCCGTCGTGACCTTCATCGCCGCGTCCGTGGCGGTGAGCTTGGCGATCGAGGCCTGGCGGGAGTAGGGACGGCCGGCGTCCTTGCGTCGGGCGGCGTCGAGGTACGTGGCGCGGGCGGAGGTCACGGCCGCGGCCATGTCCGCCAGCAGGAAGCCCAGGCCCTGGTGGCCGATGATGGTCTTGCCGAACGCCTCGCGCTCATTGGCGTAGGCGACCGCGTCGTCGAGTGCCCGCTGCGCGATGCCGGTGGCCACCGCGGCGATCCCGAGCCGGCCCGAGTCCAGGGCGGAGAACGCGATGCGCAGTCCGTCGCCCTCGGCGCCCAGGAGACGGGCGGCGTCGACCCGGGCGCCCTCGTAGGCGGCGGTGGTGGTGGGGACGCCGTTCAGGCCCATCTTGTCCTCGGGCTTCCCGAACGTCAGGTTCTCGGTGTCGCGGGGGACCAGGAGACACGAGATGCCGCGGGACCCCTCGCCGGTGCGGACGAAGGTGTTGTACACGTCCGCGATCCCACCGTGCGTGATCCAGGACTTGGTGCCGGTGACCACGAACTCGTCACCCTCACGCTCGGCGCGGCACCGCAGCGCCGCCGCGTCCGACCCGGCCTGTGGCTCCGAGAGCGAATACGCGCCGATCTGCTCGCCGGCGAGCATCCCGGGCAGCCACTCGGCCTTCTGCTCGTCGGAGCCGGCGGTGGCCAGGGGGAAGCAGGACAGACCGTGCACGCTCGTCGCGACGGCGACAGCCGCCCACCGGGCACCGAGCTCCTCCAGCACCTGCAGGTACACCTCGTACGGCTGGTCGCCGCCGCCGAACTCCTCCGGATAGGGCAGCCCCAGCAGGCCCACCTCGCCGAGTTGCGCGAAGAGCCCCTCGGGATAGGTGTGGTTCCGCTCGTGCTCGGCCGCGATCGGCTCGAGCAGCTTGTCCGCGACCGAGCGGGTCATGTCGAGGAGTTCGTACGCCTCGTCGCTGGGGAGCAGTCGGTCGACGGCCATGGGAGTCCTTCCGGGTACGTGCGGGAATCGTCGGGTGGTCCCATTAGAGTGCACGGCTCCGGAGCAGTCGTACCAGCCCCGAAAGCGGGGGTGCCCGTCGGTGGGTGGTGTGCGGCGGGCCTCTGCAGCAGTATCTGCAGACATGTCTGCAGATACGACCGAGACCACGCCGCCCACCGGCACGCCCCTGTCCCCGGACGAGCTCCTGGCGATCTACGACGTCCCCGGTGCGAGTGCGGCGGAGTTCCTGTGCGACCGCCACGACCCCGACGCCGTGGCCTTCACCGTGATCGACGCCGACCTGTCCGGTCGCGACATCACCTACGGCGAGCTGAAGGTCGGGAGCGAGAAGGTGGCCGCCGCCCTGGCGGCCCTCGGTGTGGGCGAGGGGGACCGGGTCGCCACGCTCATGGCCAAGTCCGCGGACCTGGTGTTCACGCTCATGGGGATCTGGCGCCTGGGCGCGGTGCACATGCCGCTGTTCACCGCGTTCGCCTGGCCCGCCATCGAGATGCGGATCACCGGCGGCGACGCCCGGGTGATCGTGTCCGACGCCGACCAGCGGGGGAAGCTCGAGAGCACGTCCGTCCCGGTGGTCGTGGCCGGGCTGGCGGACTGCCCCGGTGCCCGGGAGGGAGACCTCGACCTCGACACGATCGTCGGCGACCAGGAGCCCGGTCGCGGCGCCGCGGTCACCGGACCGGACGCCGGGATGGTGATGCTCTTCACCTCGGGCACCACCGGCACCCCCAAGGGGGTCGTCGTCCCCGTCCGCGCGCTCGCCGCGTTCCACCAGTACATCGAGACCGGTCTGGACGTGCGCGCCGACGACGTGTTCTGGAACGGTGCCGATCCGGGCTGGGCGTACGGCCTCTACTACGGCATCCTCGGTCCGCTGGCGGTGGGCCGCCGCAGCCTGCTCCTCCACGCCCGATACACCCCGGAGTTGGCGTTCGCCGTCCTGCAGTACTACGGGGTCACCAACTTCGCGGCGGCGCCGACGGTCTACCGGACGATGCGCGCCAAGCGCGACATCGCGCCGGACGTGAGGCTCCGCCGGGCCTCCGCCGCCGGTGAGCCGCTCACCCCGGAGGTGATCGAGTGGTCGATCGAGCAGTTCGGTGTCGAGGTCCGGGACCAGTACGGCCAGACCGAGCACGGGATGTTCATCATCAACCCCTGGCACGACTCGCTGCGCGAGGACGTCCGTCCGGGTTCGATGGGCGTGCCGTTGCCGGGCTGGTCCTGCACCGTGCTCGCCGCCGACGCCGACGAGCCCGCCCCCGTGGGCGAGCTGGGCCGCGTGGCGATCGACGTGCCCGCCAGCCCCCTCATGTGGTTCACGGGGTACCACCAGGCCCCGGAGAAGACCGCCGAGCGGTTCAGCCCGGACGGACGCTGGTACTACACCGGCGACGCCGCCAAGCTCGACGCCGACGGCCACTTCTACTTCTCGAGCCGCGACGACGACGTCATCATCATGTCCGGGTACCGCATCGGCCCGTTCGACGTGGAGTCCGTCCTGGCCAAGCACCCCGACGTGCTCGAGTCGGCGGTCATCGGGGTGCCCGACGAGCTGGCCGGCGAGGTGCTGGAGGCGTACGTGGTGCTGCGCGACGGCGTGGAGGGCGGCCCGGAGGCCGAGGCCGGGCTGCAGAAGTGGGTCAAGACGGAGTTCGCGGCCCACGCCTTCCCGCGCAAGGTCCACTTCGTCCGCGAGCTGCCCAAGACCCCGTCGGGCAAGATCCAGCGGTTCCTGCTGCGCAAGGAGCGCGGGGCGAGATAGAGAGCGCGGAGCGGGGCTCCAACCGGGAGTTACGTACGGTCACATAAAGACGGTTCATGGGTCTATGCTCGGCCGATGAAAATCTCGCGAGGAGCGCGCGCCCTCGGCGCCGCCGCGCTGGCCGTCGTCGTCCCCCTCGTGTCCGCCACCGCGGCGGTGCCCGCGGCCGCGAACCCGGTGATCTCCTCCATCGCCCCGGACCCGTCGGTCCAGAGGGGAGCGGACGGCGCCTTCCACGTCTACGCGTCCTCGGACGACTGGTCGGACGGTGCCGGGTACCGGCTCGTCCCGCACTTCCGGTCCTTCGACCTGGTCGAGTGGGAGTACGTGGGGGACGCCTTCGGATCCCGTCCCTCGTGGGCACCGTCGGGGTCGTACCTGTGGGCGCCGGACGTCCACGTCGCCGACGCCGGAGCGGTCATGTACTACACGACCGGCGGGCCGGCCCCCTGTATCGGGATGGCCACCGCGCCCGGGATCGAGGGCCCGTGGACCCACGGCGGTGCGCCGATCGTCTGCTACGGGGCCGACGCGCCCTATCGGGATCTGGATCCGATGGACCCCGAGGTGGTGTTCACGGCCGACGGCCCGGTCATGTTCATGGGGAACTTCGAGGGGATCCACGCGGTGCGGATGAACCCAGCGGGGACAGCTCTGATCGGCGACCCCGTCCTGGTGGCCGGTACGGGCGTCCCTGGTGGCCGGTACGGGCGTCGAGGCCCCCGCCATCGTCAGCCGCGAGGGCAGGACGCACCTGTTCACCAGTGCTGGACTGTGTTGCAACGGCGAGCAGTCCCAGTACCGGGTGTTGGGTGGCCGCGCCGACGACGTGATGGGCCCGTACTCCGATCGGCAACAGCGCCCGTTGGTGCAGGGGCCGGGTTCCCCGCTGCCCGGCGACGTGATCCTCAAGGGTGACGCCGACTGGGTGGGACCGGGTCACGTCGACGTGACCACCGACGACGCGGGGCAGGACTGGATGCTCTATCACGCCGCCCCCCGCGGCAGCGCCGTGCTCCCCAACGGGGTGCAGCGGAGGTACATGATGCTCGACCGCCTGGACTGGGTCGGCGGGTGGCCCGTGGTCGGGGACGGCACCCCGTCCTCGACCCGGTCCGCCGATCCCGTCGTCTCCCTTCCCGTACGGCTCACGGCGGTGGGTGGTGCGGTGCTCCGGCCGGACCGGGACGGACAGGTGCTCGACGCCTCGGTCCGGATGGACTCGACGGGGTCCGCCTACTCCGGCGACCTGCGCGCCGCGCTCACCGGACCCGACAAGCGCCGGGTCGCGTTGCCCGTGCTCGTCGACGGGCAGGCGCTGCCGTCCGTCCCCCAGGCCGTCGGTGCGGGTGCGACCGTGACCCGCGCGCTGACCCTGCGCCCCGCTGCCCCGA
>NZ_JAALEB010000265.1:0-4296 GCF_014145165.1 Dietzia sp. Cai40
CGGCCCGACCCGGACCCGACCCGGCCCGGCCCGCCCGCGGACGACGGTGCGCCGGACGCCGAGAGGGCGGAGAACACCCTCGGCACCCTGCTGGCCGGGCTGGACGTCGCCGTGCTGCCGGTCGACCTGGCCGCCGAACTCGAGGACGTGTCCGACAGGGTCGCGATGGCGCGGAGTTTCTACAACGACGCGGTCCGCGACACCAGGACCCTGCGCGAGAAGGGGACCGTCAGGGCGCTCCGACTCGCGGGGCGCGCCCCGATGCCCGACTACGTCGAACTCGTCGACCACCCACACGCGGGAGGCTGACCCGGCGCGGTGGGGCGGCGGTTGGGGAACCGAGGTCAGGGCGACCTACACTGGACGCCTACTACGAGTCATCGACGCCAGGAAAGGCCTATTTCGTGAGCGAGCCGCAGTCCACCGAGAACACCACCGGAACCGCACGCGTCAAGCGAGGTATGGCCGAGATGCTCAAGGGTGGCGTCATCATGGACGTCGTGACCGCCGAGCAGGCGAAGATCGCCGAGGACGCCGGCGCCGTGGCCGTCATGGCCCTCGAGCGGGTCCCCGCGGACATCCGCGCGCAGGGTGGTGTCGCCCGGATGAGCGACCCCGACCTCATCGACGGGATCATCGAGGCCGTCTCCATCCCCGTGATGGCCAAGGCCCGTATCGGCCACTTCGTCGAGGCACGGATCCTCCAGGCGCTCGGCGTGGACTACGTCGACGAGTCCGAGGTCCTCACCCCGGCCGACTACGCCAACCACATCGACAAGTTCGAGTTCACCGTGCCGTTCGTCTGTGGCGCCACCAACCTCGGCGAGGCGCTGCGGCGCATCACCGAGGGCGCGGCGATGATCCGCTCCAAGGGCGAGGCAGGTACGGGTGACGTGTCCAACGCCACCACGCACATGCGCAAGATCCGCCAGGAGATCCGCCGCCTGCAGAACCTGCCCGAGGACGAGCTCTACGTGGCCGCCAAGGAGCTCCAGGCGCCGTACGACCTGGTCAAGGAGGTGGCGCGCAACGGCAAGCTCCCCGTGGTGCTGTTCACCGCCGGCGGCATCGCCACCCCCGCCGACGCCGCGATGATGATGCAGCTCGGCGCCGAGGGCGTGTTCGTCGGCTCGGGGATCTTCAAGTCCGGCAACCCGTCCGAGCGCGCGAAGGCGATCGTCAAGGCCACCACCTTCCACGACGACCCGGAGACCCTGGCGAACATCTCCCGTGGCCTGGGCGAGGCCATGGTGGGCATCAACGTGGACGACATCCCGGAGCCGCACCGGCTCGCCGAGCGGGGCTGGTGACCCACCGGTGGCCAAGATCGAGGACATCCTCGCGATCGAGCGCATCGACCGCGATCTCTACCGCGGTCACCCGATCGAGACCCACCTGCAGCGCACCTTCGGCGGCCAGGTCGCCGGTCAGACCCTGACCGCCGCGGTCAGCACCGTCGACGACGACAAGCACGTCCATTCGCTCCACGGTTACTTCATCCGGCCGGGGATCCCGTCGGCTCCCACCGTCTTCCAGGTGGACCGGCTGCGGGACGGTCGGAGCTTCGCCACCCGGCGGGTCACCGCGATCCAGGAGGGCGAGCCCATCTTCTCGATGTCGGCCTCCTTCCACCTCCGCGACCAGGAGGGGATCGAGCATCAGGACCCGATTCCCGACGTGATCGACGCCGAGGAGATCCCCGCGCCGCGGTACGAGGACCTGGACGAGACCCACCGTGTCTTCGTGGACGAGTGGGCGCAGTGGGACATCCGGATGGTGCCGCCCGACAAGCTCCGCGGATCCTCGCAGATCGCCTCACAGCAGAGGGTGTGGTTCCGGTGCGTGGACGAACTGCCGGACGACCCCAACTTCCACGTGTGCACGCTCGCCTACATGTCGGACATGACCCTGCTGAGCTCGGCCAAGGTCATCCACCCTGATGAGCCCACCCAGGACGCCTCCCTGGACCACGCGATGTGGTTCCTGCGCCCGTTCCGGGCCGACGACTGGCTGCTGTACGACCAGACGTCCCCGTCCGCCTTCGGCGGCCGGGCCCTCACCCAGGGCCGCATCTTCGACCGGACGGGGCGCCTCGTCGCGGCGGTCACCCAGGAGGGGTTGTCGCGTCGCCTCCGGGAGGGGGCGCAGCCCTTCCCTGTGGACCTGTCGGGCACCGGGTCCGACCGCACCGCAGCCGCCCGCGGGGACGCCGGTTCCCGCGGGGACCACAGGTGAGCGCGGCGAATCGCCCCCGGATCGGCGTGCTCGCCCTCCAGGGCGACGTCGCCGAACACCTGCGCCACCTGGAGACCGTCGGGGCGGAGGCCGTCACAGTGCGCCGCCGATCGGAGCTGGACACGGTCGACGGGCTCGTGCTGCCCGGCGGTGAGTCGACCGCGATGAGCCGCCTACTGGACGTGTACGACATGTACCAGCCGGTGTCCGAGCGGATCTCGGGCGGGATGCCCGTGTACGGCTCGTGCGCGGGGATGATCCTGCTGGCCTCCGTGGTGCTCGACACCCGCCCGGACGCCACGTGGTTCTCCGCCATCGACATGACCGTCCGGCGCAACGCCTTCGGGCGGCAGGTCGACTCGTTCGAGGCCGACCTCGTCGTCGACGCCCTCGGCCCCGACCCGTTTCGGACGGTCTTCATCCGGGCACCGTGGGTGGAGACGGTGGGACCGGACGTCGAGGTACTCGCCGGCGTCCGCGCCTCGGACGGCGAGGATCACGTGGTCGCGGTGCGCCAGGGCAACGCCCTCGCGACCTCGTTCCACCCCGAGGTCACCGACGACGTGCGCGTCCATCGGTACTTCCTCGACATGGTCAGGGCGGCGACCTCGTAGAGTGGGCCGTCAGCGACACCCGTAAGTCACCCGGAGGTCATCCAGGCCTCACCCCAGACACCCCGGAGGGCGGAACTCCCCATGTCAGGCCATTCCAAGTGGGCCACCACCAAGCACAAGAAGGCGGCGATCGACTCCAAGCGCGGCAAGCTCTTCGCCAAACTCGTCAAGAACATCGAGGTGGCGGCCCGCACGGGTGGCGGTGACCCCGACGGCAACCCGACGCTGTTCGACGCCATCCAGAAGGCCAAGAAGAACTCGGTCCCGGGCGACAACGTCGAGCGCGCGCGGCGGCGCGGCGCCGGCGAGGAGGCCGGCGGCGCCGACTGGGAGACGATCATGTACGAGGGCTACGGCCCGAACGGCGTGGCGATGCTCATCGAGTGCCTCACGGACAACCGCAACCGCGCGGCCATGGAGGTCCGCACGGCCATGACCCGTAACGGCGGCAACCTGGCCGACCCGGGCTCCGTGGCCTACCTCTTCGCCCGGAAGGGTGAGATCGTCCTGGACAAGGGCGAGCTCGAGGAGGACGACGTCCTGATGGCGGTGCTCGAGGCGGGGGCCGAGGAGGTCAACGACCTCGGCGACCGCTTCGAGGTCATCTGCGAACCCACCGACCTCGTCCAGGTCCGCACGGCGCTCCAGGAGGCCGGGATCGACTACGACTCGGCCGAGTCGGGCTTCCGGGCCTCCGTCGAGGTCACCGTCGACGCCGAGGGGGCGGGGAAGATCTTCCGCCTGATCGACGCGCTCGAGGACTCCGACGACGTCCAGAACGTCTACTCGAACGTGGATATCCCCGACGACGTCCTGGCGGCCCTGGACTCCTGACGGCCGCGTCGCTGGTAGGGTCTCGAACGTAGGTTCTACCACTGGTCGGCGGAGGTTCGATGCGCGTCATGGGAGTGGACCCCGGGCTGACCCGGTGCGGTCTCGCGTTGATCGAGACGGCACCGGGCCGCGCCGTCACCGCTCTCGACGTGGACGTGGTGCGGACGAGTGCGGACGAACCGCTCGAGCGTCGCCTGCGGGCGGTGCACGAGGTGGCCGACGAGTGGATGGCCGTTCACCGGCCCGACGTGGTGGCCATCGAGCGTGTGTTCGCCCAGAACCAAGTGTCCACCGCGATGGGCACGGCGCAGGCGGCCGGGGTCGTGGCCATGGCCGCGGCGTACCGGGACATCCCGGTCGCGTTCCACACCCCCTCCGAGGTCAAGGCCGCCGTCACGGGCAGCGGTCGCGCCGACAAGAAGCAGATGACCCTGATGATCACGCGGATCCTCGGCCTCCAGAAGCCCCCGAGCCCGGCGGACGCCGCGGACGCCCTGGCGCTGGCGGTCTGCCACAGCTGGCGGGCGCCCATGCAGGGCCGGGTGGCCGCGCTCGACGCGCAGGTCTCGAGGTCACGGGCGGGGTTCCAGGCCAAGGTCGTCAAGGGCAGGGC
>NZ_JAALEB010000266.1:0-5637 GCF_014145165.1 Dietzia sp. Cai40
GCACGCGCAGGGCCTCGCGGAGGGCCTGGCGGTAGCTCGTGCGGCCGCCGGGCGGGGGGCCCAGCACCTCGTCGGCGTCGTCGACCAGGACGATCGCCTCGCAGCGCAGCGACTCCACCAGCGGCCGGGCCAGGGCGGGCTCGAGCGGGGTGACCAGGCCCATCCACAGCGAGGACAGCTTGGGCGTGAGCACGGGGACGGGGACCATGAGCCGGCGGTGCAGCCCGGCCTCCTCGGCGTAGATCTGCATCATCTGCCCGTAGGTCAACACGTCCGGCGCGCCCACGTCGATCACGCGCCCGTCGGCCAGGTCCCCGTCGAGCGGAACCGTGGTGGCGGCCGCGAGGTAGTGGACCACGTCCCGCACGGCGATCGCCTGGATGCGGTTGGAGACCCATTTCGGGGTGACCATCCCCGGGAGCCGGGTGGTCAGGTGCCGGATCATCTCGAACGAGGCGGACCCGGAGCCGATCACCACCCCGGCCTGGATCACCAGCGCGGGCACGGACGAGGCCAGCATGATCCGTCCCACCTCAACGCGCGAGCGCAGGTGGGTCGACAGGTCGGTCTCGTCCTCCGGGTGCAGCCCGGACAGGTGCACGATGCGGCCCACCCCGGCGGCCTCGACTGCGCGGACGAACGCCTCGGTGGTCTCGCGCTCCTCCTTCTCGAAGTCGGTCGAGTGGCCCATGGAGTGGACGAGGTGGCACGCCACGTCGACGCCGGCGAGGGCGGCCGACAGTGCGGCCTCGTCTCCCAGCCCGCCCTCGTGGATGGTGACCTGGTCCCCCCACGGCACATCGTCGAGACGCGCGGGCGTGCGCGCCAGGACCGAGACCTCGGCGCCGTCGGCGAGCAGTCGGGGGACGAGACGGGAGCCGACGTACCCGGTGGCGCCGATGACGAGGACGCGCGGGCCGGTCGGGGCGTCGGGGGATCCGTGGGGGTTGGTCATACCCGAGACTCTTCCAGTGCGGACGCCGATGCGCACCCGTTGACGGGGGACAGGACCGGCCCGGGGGCCCGGCCGGGGTGAGTCGTTCCGCGCACGAGTGGCGGCTTATCCGGATACTGGAGTGAGACCAGCCAGACGGACCGTGACGGGCGGAGGGAGAACAGATGGCGATCGGCGCGGCACGACCCCGACAACTCTCCAGATCGATGGACCTGTCCGGCGTCCGCATCGAGACCGCCAGGCTCCGCTCGGACCGGGCCGTGACCACCTTCTGGCGGTGGTGGACCGAGGGCGGGTGCCGCCGGACGACCGCCGCGCTCGAGTCGGGTGACGCCCGCCGCGTGGTCCCGGAGATCACCTCGCTCATCGAGGCGATCGACCCCGGGTTGTCGTGGGAGTTCGTCCCCGGGTCTCACGGCGCGCCGCACCGCCTGACCGTCACCGCGGCCGGGGTACCCGAGCTCCGCAGGGCGGCGCGCCGGTGGCTCGCTCAGGCCCCGCCCGCCGACGCCGACTGGTCGTACGCGGACCTGCGCGACCCGGTCTCCGGGTGCGCCATGCACTTCCGCGACCGACGCCTGGGCTTCGACGAGGCGGAGGTGGTGGTGGACTGCGGCCTCTCCCGGGCCGACGTGACCGTGCACCACCCCGGGTTCGCCGGACTCAAGGGATCCGACGCCGGGATCGCCGCCTACCTGCTGCTCGACGCCATGTGCGGGGAGGCCGCGGTGGAGATGTGGGTGGGCATGATCCGCTCCAACGCCACGGCCCCGGGGGACGACGCGGTCTCGCTGGACGCGCTGCCCGGGATCCTGCGGGAGATCGAGCGGGACAACACGGACGAGGACGGGGAACCCGCCTGGCAGATCCTGCACGGCGACACCTCCCGGGGCCCGATGGTGGCCGTGGTGCGCGTGCCCCTGGTGGCGCTCTCGGCCCCGGAGTTCGACCGGCACGTCGCCGTCCACGTGCCCTATACGGATGTCGAGGACGGCGGTCTGCCGGGATCGGCCTCCCTGCCCGGGCTGCGGGACTTCGAGGACCACCTGGTCGACCGCCTGGAGGGCACCGGCGAGTGCGTGGGCGCCGAGAGCTGCAACGGCCGCCGGCTCCTGCACTTCTACGTGGACTCCGCGACCCCCGCGCACGAGCAGCTGCGCGTGGCCGCCTCCGGCTGGGAACAGGGCGAGGTGACCCTGACGGTCACCGACGATCCGGGCTGGCGGAAGGTTCAGCACCTGCGGGTGTGAGGTCCCCCGAACTCGGACCTGGACCCGGGATCGGGCCCACGAACGCGTCCTCTCCGGGGCCGGTCACGACCGACACCTGCCGGGCGGGTCCGGAACGCGGTTCGATGGAGATCCAGCCCGGAATCCTGCCATCGAGTACCAGCTCGGGCGGATTCCCGGTCGTCGCACGCCCGGGGCCGGGGGCGTCCCAGTCGGCATCCACCCGGATCACGGTCGGCGGTGTCACGTCGGGGCCGCCGGGACCGGCGAGCGCGTCGATCCGCCCCTCGCTCAATGGGCCGTCGACGTCCCAGAACACCGCGTCCACGGGGGCGCCGGCGTCCGAGGCATCGGGGTCGACAATCCGGTATCTGGTCTCGTCGCCGATCGCCAGCAGCGGTCTCCAGCGGTCCGGGACGTCGGTGACCACCGCCACCCGATACCCGGCGGCGACCGCGCGGAAGGCCACCTGTCGACAGACGGCCGGACCGGCCGCGAGGAGTACCGAGCGCTGGTGAGGCCCCGCCAGCTGGACCGCGGCCGCGTTCCCGGTCCGGGTCGCCCCGAGGATCTGACCGCAACCGTGGGCGGGCGGGGCGAGGTCGTCGAGTTGATCGAGGCGCCGCCGGACCGTGGAGCCGGCGAGCGTCTCGGGTAGGGACTCACCCGGGACGGGCAGCACGCGCGGGGACGGCAACAGATGACACGATCCCGCGGACTGGGGGAGCGAGTCCACGGTGAGCCCCGCGAGACCCACGGTCGAGATCGAGTCGACGACGTCGCGGCGGCCCGGCACCCGGCGGAGTCGGAGCACCTCGGTGATGTCTGACGCGGGTACAGAGGTGAGGGCGTCCACGACCTCGCGCGGGTCCTCACCGGGGCGGACCACCAACCCCACTCCGTCGGTGGGATCGGCCTCGGCCTCGAGGTATCGCTCCGCCAGCTCTGTGGCATCGAGTACACGACACGGAACCCCGTGATGAACCAGAGATCGGCGGAGTCGTTCGGTGGCCACCGCGATGACCCACTGCGGCGCACCCCGCCCCGCCTCCGCCGGCGCGCTCAGCGCGAGTTCGGACAGGTCGAATCGGAGGAGCAGGTGGACGCGCCGGTGGGAGACCAGAGCCAACGGACCCACGAGCGAGCAGTACACCTCGCCGTCGGGGCCCGTCGCCGCACGTCGCCCGTGAACCACCACATCGATCCCCTCGAGCAGCACCCCACCCTGGTCGAGTTGCCGCGCGACCGCGCCCAGCGGAAGCCGGACGCCGAGGAAATCCGCCGGGTCGTCGCTCCCGACCTCGGTGGTCTCCAGAGCGCCGGCTGAGACCTCGACACCGGTGGTCACCACCTGGTGACCGCCGACGCACCCGACCAAGGAGAACTCGGGCGAGACCAGATCGACGACGTCGACGTCTGACCGGCGTGGGCGCGGTCCGCCTCCGAGCAGATATCGGCGCCGGTGACGGATGGTGGCGGCGCAGGCGACCAGTGAGGCGGCGGCGAACTGGACCCAGGGCTGCCAGGGCGGCGGGCAGATCACCGCGAGCACCCCCGAGGTCAGGAGGACGGTCAGGAGGATGAGAAGGGTGCGAGGGGCAGCCGTCACACGTCCTCCTGGCCTGGTCGGGGGCGCGCGAGGCCGCCCGGGAAGCCCGGCCATCCGGCCGGGACAGTGGCGTACCCTACCCCCGGAACCCGCCGTCGCGGGGCGTCACATCCGTGGGAAGGAGCCCGTTCGTGCCGCTGAAGCCGACGACCAGGGCGCAGGTCGACGGGCACCGTTTCCTGTCCCGGCGGGCCCGACACGCGGTGGCCGTCCGCGACGTCCGGATGCTCCACGATCCACTCAGGCGACAGTCGACGGGACTCATGCTGGGTGCGGTCGCCGCCGTCCTCGGTTGCGTCGGTGCGGCGGTCCTGGCCCTCCTCGATCCGACGCCCGATGTCGATCGCGCCGTGGTGATGGTGGGCCGGGACTCCGGCCAGATGTATGTCCGCGCCGGCGACACCGTCCACCCGGTGTTCAACCTCGCGTCCGCCCGTCTGGTGACGGGTCAGCCCGCCGACCCCACCACTGTGCGGGACTCGGACATCGCCCAGACGCGTCGCGGAGGACTGATCGGGATCCCCGGAGCGCCGTCCGCGCTGCCGGCACCGCGCGACGAGGACGGGGCCGCGGCGGTCTCGTGGACCGTGTGCGACGAGATCGCCGACGTCGATCGCGGTCGCCCCCGGATCGTCTCGACGAGTGTCGTCGCCCGTGACGGGGCGGCGGGACCCGGGCGTGACACCACCGGCGACGAGATCGTCCTGGCCGACCAGGACGGCAGGGGCTGGCTGCTGCGGGACGGGACCCGCTCGAGAATCGACTTGTCGGACGGCGACCTGCTGGC
Organism: Dietzia sp. Cai40; assembly: GCF_014145165.1. Lineage (NCBI taxonomy): Bacteria > Bacillati > Actinomycetota > Actinomycetes > Mycobacteriales > Dietziaceae > Dietzia > Dietzia sp. Cai40. The sequence continues at coordinate 4,581 of NZ_JAALEB010000266.1, forward strand.
GATCCTCGGACTGGGCGGCGTCGAGCCGCGGCCGGTCACCGCGGCGTTGATCGACCCGCTGCCGGAGGTCGATCCGGTGGTGCGACCGGAGATCGATCTGGCCGGCAGGCCGGTGGACTACGGTCTCGACTCATTGCGGATCGGGCAGGTGTTCACGGTGGACACCGCCTCGGGCAGGGAGACCTACGTCGCCCTGGCAGATGGTGTCCAGGAGGTCGGTCCGGTGGTGGCCGACGTCATCCGTTCGACGACGACGGTGGGTGCGGTCGTGTCCGTGGATCCCGACCGGATGGGCGTCCCGCGCTCGGTGGCGCTGAACGTGGATGCCTTCCCAGCGGATCGTCCCTCGGTCCTCTCGACCGGTGACTCCCCGGTGCTGTGCGTTCGCGATGCGGGCAGGGAGGGGTCAGTGGGCCGGCGGGTGACCGTTGTCGCAGGCGCTCCGGCTCCGTCGGCCGCACAGGCGCGTCCGGTGGCCGGCGCGGACGGGGGCGGGCCGGCGATCGACGTGCTGGGCGTACCCGGTGGAGGCCTTCTGGTGACCGCGGTCGGACGAGGCACGTCAACCCGCGGTGCGGTGACGACGATCGTCGCCGATACGGGCGTGCGCTTCGACATCCCCGACCCGGAGACCGCAGCGGTCCTCGGTGTCGGTGGGACCCCGGTGCCGGTCGACGGTGCGATCATCGACCGGCTCCCCGCAGGACCCAGGCTGGACCGTGACTCCGCCCTCGTCGTCCGGGACGGCCACGATCTCCACACCGTCGCGGACGAGGCCACGGCTCCGGTGCGATGACCCCGCGGGGATGCCGGACCACGGTCGGAACGTCCGGGTGCCGGCCCGCCGGGCGGTGCCCGTCAGTTCTCTGTCGGTGTCCACGTTGTGGGTGTCTCGCGGTGGCGGAGGCCGCGGGGTCGAACCAGAGCGACGACGACGAGGACGAGACCCCCGACGGTGAGTGAACCGGCCGCGACGGCCGCTCCGGTGCCCGCGCCGACCGGACCCGTGTCCGCCGTGGGCGCCGCGATGGTGGTGGAGGCGGGTCCGGGGCGGCCG
>NZ_JAALEB010000267.1:0-1435 GCF_014145165.1 Dietzia sp. Cai40
TCGACGTCCGCACGACGACAGGCGTCGAGGACCGCGTCGGCGGGCTGGTGCTGCAGGGTCGAGTCCGGGCCGGCGACGGTGCCGTAGCCGACGATCTCGGCCAGCACCGGCCACCCCTCGGCCTCCGCACGGGCGGCGGTGGTGACGATGACGGCGGAGGCGCCGTCGGAGATCTGGGAGGAGGATCCCGCGGTGATGGTCCCGTCCTTCGCGAACGCGGGCCTGAGCTTGCCCATCGACTCGGCGGTCGACTCGGCGCGAACACCCTCGTCGGTCTCCACGACCGTGTCGCCCTTGCGGCCCTTCACCGTCACGGGGACCACCTCGTCCGCGAACCGACCCTCGGCCCACGCGGCCGCGGCGCGCTGGTGGGAGACGGCCGCGAACTCGTCCTGGTGCTCGCGGGTGATCTCCAACTCGGCGTTGCGCGCTTCGGTGAGCGCGCCCATCGGCTGGTCGGTGGGCACGTCGTGCAGGCCGTCGTAGGCCATGTGGTCCAGGACCTCGATGGAACCGTACTTGTACCCGGCACGGCTCTTGGGCAGCAGGTGGGGCGCCTGGGACATCGACTCCTGGCCGCCCGCCACGACGACCTCGGAGTATCCGGCGCGGATCGCCTGGTCCGCCAGCGCGATGGCCGTCAGGCCGGACAGGCACATCTTGTTGATGCTCAGCGCGTCCACCCGCTGGGGGATACCGGCGGCCAGCGACGCCTGACGCGCGGGCATCTGCCCGTTCCCGGCGGACAGCACCTGACCCATGATCACCTGATCGACGGCCTCGGCGGGCACGCCGCCGCGCTCGAGAGCCCCGCGGATGGCGATCCCGCCCAGTTCGGGGGCGGACAGGGAGGACAGACCGCCCTGGAGACGGCCGAACGGGGTGCGGGCCCCGGAGACGATGACGGTGCGGGTGGAGTCGGCGGACATTGCGGACCTTCCATTCGAGGGGCTGTACGTGTACACGCCAAACTACCGTCTGCCGTCACCGACTACCGTGGTCCCCATGACCACTACCCCAGCCGGCCAGCCCCTGCTCCCCGCCGAACTCGTCGTGGCGATCGACCACGTCGGAGTGGCGGTTCCCGACTTCGACGCCGCCGTGTCCTGGTACCGGGACAACCTCGGGATGGAGAACCTCCACGAGGAGGTCAACGAGGAGCAGGGAGTACGCGAGGCCATGCTGGGGTCGCCCGGCCGACCGGACGGAAGCGCCCTCCTCCAGGTGCTCGCCCCCCTCGACGAGTCGTCGACCATCGCCAAGTACCTGGATCGCAACGGCCCGGGCATCCAGCAGATGGCGGTCAGGGTGACCGACATCGAGGCCATCACCGAGCACCTCACCGGACGCGGTGTGCGGGTGCTGTACCCGGAACCGAAGAGAGGCACGGCGGGTTCACGGATCAACTTCGTGCACCCCAAGGACGCCGGGGGCG
>NZ_JAALEB010000268.1:0-5880 GCF_014145165.1 Dietzia sp. Cai40
CGGCGGCTTCGGCGGCGGGGGTGGTGGCTTCGGCGGCGGTGGCTTCGGCGGCGGCGGCGCGGGCGGGCGGTTCTGAGCGCCATGACACGTCGTCGGAAAGTCGTCGTTGCCGTACTGATCGTCCTGGCCCTGCTGGTCGCGGCGGTGGTGGCCGTGGGCACCTGGTACCGGCCGATGCTCATGACCGGTACCGGATACGCCGCGCACAACGCCTGCGCGATCCACTTCCTCACCGATCGGGACGACCCGGAGTCCGACCTGCCGCCCAACCCGCTGGTGCCGTTGCTGCGCACGGAGATCGACGACTCCGAGGGGTGGGCGCGTTCCTCCGTCCTGGGCATCGCCTTTGCCCAGCAGGCCTGGGCCTCCGAGTACGGGTGCGCGGTGGGCGAGGGCCGCGCGGCGGGCTCCGAGCACACCTCCCTCGTCGGGTCCCCGGAGGACCGCCCCGAGGGCATCGGCCTGCCGCAGGCCACCGACGTGCCGGCCGAGGTCGGTGCGGCACTCGACCGGGCCGCCGGCCAGGAGGGCACGCGCGGACTCGTCGCGGTCCACCGCGGTGAGATCCTCGACGAGTGGTACGCCGACGGCTTCGGTCCGGACACCCGGCAGCTCGGGTGGTCCATGGCCAAGAGCGTGGCGGCCACCCTGGTCGGGCGCGCGCAGCAGGAGTTCCCGGAGGCCGACCTCGACCCGGCGGACACGAATCTGCGCCCCGAGTGGACCGACGAGCGGGCGCAGATCTCCCTCGACGACCTGCTGCGCATGACCTCCGGGCTGGAGTGGGACGAGGACTACGACCTCGGCACCCCCATCACGCAGATGCTGTTCGCCGAGCCGGACATGGCCGCGTTCGCCGCCGCCCAACCGCTCGCCCACGAGCCCGGGACCGTCCGTCAGTACTCGTCGGGCACCACCAACATCGTGTGCGACCTGCTGCACGAGCGCACCGGCCTCGGGCCCGAGATGGCCGATCGGCTGCTGTTCGACCCGCTCGGGATGACCAGCGCGGTCCTCGAGGCCGACGCCTCCGGCCGGTCGGTGTGCAGCTCGTATTTGTGGGCCACGCCGCGGGACTGGGCGCGGTTCGGGCAGTTCACGCTGGATGACGGCGAGGTGGACGGTCGCCGCCTGCTCCCCGCCGGATGGATGGACTACGCGACGAGCGTCGTCCCGGCCGGCGGTGAGCCCGAGCCCTACGGCGCGCAGTGGTGGACCAACGACGCCGGTGACGGCACCCCGCTGCGTCTTCCCGGGATTCCCGCGGACGCCTACTGGGCCTCGGGGCACGACGGGCAGTACATCGTGGTGGTCCCGTCGGCCGATCTCGTGGTGGTGCGGACCGGGTTCTCCCCCGGTGGGTCCATCGGCGCGCTCGGCATCGAGGACCTGGTCGGCGACCTCACCCGGGCCGTGGGTTGAGCCGGCTTACTGCTCAGCCCCAGGCCGCCTGGATGCCGGCGCTCGCCCGGTCGATCCGCTCGAGGCGGCTCTCGGTGTAGAGGGCCACCTGGTCCACGATCACGCGCATCCGGGCCGCGTCGTCCGGGGCCGCGTCCCACAGCGGGCGCAGTACCGCGTCGAGTCCGGCCGGCGCCGAGTGCGCCAGGTACTCGGCCACCCGGTGGATACGGTCGCGTTGACGATCCTGCCGGGCCCGGTGCCCCGGGTCGCTCATCACGTACCGCACGGCCATGGTCTTGAGCATCACGACCTCGGCCTCCACGTGCAGCGGCACCTCGAGGTCGGCGCTGTACCGCCCGTGCGGCATCTCACCGTGCACCTCGCGGGTGGTGTGGATGGCGGGCATGACGAACCGCCCGACCAGCTCGCTGGTCAGCGCCTTGAGGGCGACCGCTCCCGCGAAGGACTCCTCGAACGGCTGGACGGCGCGGACCGCGTCGAGCGCGCCGAGCCGCCCGGCCGCCTCGCGCAGCTGGTCGGCGTCGGGCCCCCGGAACTCGCGTGCGCCCAGCTCGGCCAGCGCCGCGACCTCCGACGGGTCGGTCAACGACCGCAGGTCCAGCCTGCCCGCCACGATCGCGTCCTCCACGTCGTGGACCGAATAGGCCACGTCATCGGAGAAGTCCATGATCTGCGCCTCCAGGCACCGGGTGTCCCCGGGTGCCCCCACGCGGATCCAGGCGAGGGTGTCCGCGTCGTCGGGATAGGCGCCGAACTTCCTGGTGCCCTCCCGCGGCAGCCACGGGTACTTGGTGGCCGCGTCCAACGCGGCGCGGGTGAGGTCCAGTCCGACCCCGCGCCCGTCGGCGTCGACGACCTTGGGTTCCAGCCGCGTGAGGATCCTGATCGTCTGGGCGTTGCCCTCGTATCCCCCGAACCCTCTCGCGACCTCGTCGAGGGCGCGCTCACCGTTGTGCCCGTAGGGCGGGTGTCCGATGTCGTGGCTCAACCCCGCCAGGTCGGCGAGGTCGGGGTCGCAGCCGAGGCCGGCGGCGATGCTGCGGGAGATCTGCGCGACCTCGAGGGAATGGGTGAGGCGGGTCCGCGGCGTGTCACCGTCCCCGGGCCCGACCACCTGCGTCTTGTCGGCGAGCCGTCGCAGAGCCGCCGAGTGCAGGACCCGCGCGCGATCCCTCTCGAACGGGCTGCGCTCACTGGCCGTCCCCCGCGCCCGGGCGGGCCCCTCACCCACCCGGCGCTCGGCGTCTGCGGCGTCGTACGCGTACCCCGTCATGCGCGTCTCCTGTCGGGCGAGTGTGCCCCGTCGTCGTCCCTGTCCGGTCGTGAACGTCGTGTCCACCGATCAGCCGGGGAAGTCCACGTCCGTCCCGGCGATCCGGTGGTACTGGTACCAGAGCACCGCTCCGGTCTCGCGGATGATGCTCAGGACCTGGTTCTCCCGGGTCCAGACTGCGGGACCCTGTCGGGTCGGCGACGTCCACGCGTCCAGTCCGGCGTCCCGGGCCATCATCCGCGCCCGATATGAGTGCGTGGGGTCGCTGACCAGCACCACGGAACCACCGCCCTGGTCACGCACGGTCAGGGCCACGGCGTCCAGACTGCCGACGGTGTTGGACCCGGTCTCGACCGCCAGGATCGCGGTGGGCGGCACCCCCAGCGTGGCCAGATAGGCGCGACCCGCACCGGCCTCGGTGAACCGGTCACCCGGCTGGTTCCCACCGACCGTGATGATCTGGGGGGCGACGCCCTCCTCGTAGAGGGTGGCGGCGTGGTCGAGTCGGGACTGGAACACCGGGGTCGGGACGCCGTCGTACTGGGCCGCGCCCAGGACGACGATCGCGTCCGCCGGCGTGCGGTCGTCCACCCGCGCGACGTGCCACACACGGAACGCGATGAAACCGGGGACGGCGAGACACAGCAACAGCGCGATGACCAGGAGCCATCCGATGGCCCTGGACACCGCCCGCAGCGGGGACCGGGATCTGTTCACCCGACCAGTGTGCCAGCGCCGGGTCAGCAGCCGATGAGCCGCTGCGCGAGGTACCCCTCGACCTGGTCGATGGCCACCCGCTCCTGCTGCATGGTGTCCCGCTCACGGATGGTCACGGCCTGGTCCTCGAGGGTGTCGAAGTCCACGGTGATGCAGAACGGGGTGCCGATCTCGTCATGGCGGCGGTAGCGGCGGCCGATGGCCTGCGCGTCGTCGAAGTCCACGTTCCAGCTCTTGCGCAGCTGCGCGGCCAGGTCCCGTGCCTTGGGCGAGAGGTCGGCGTTCCGCGAGAGCGGCAGCACGGCTGCCTTGAACGGCGAGAGACGCCGGTCGAGCTTGAGCACGGTCCGGGTGTCGACGCCGCCCTTGGAGTTGGGGGCCTCGTCCTCGGTGTAGGCGTCGATGAGGAACGCCATGAGCGACCGCGTCAGGCCGAAGCTCGGCTCGATGACATAGGGCACGTACTTCTCGCCCGAGGCCTGGTCGCGGTACTGCAGGTCCTCGCCGGAGTGGGTCTGGTGCTGGGTGAGGTCGTAATCCGTGCGGTTGGCCACGCCCATCAGCTCGCCCCAGGGGTTGCCGGAGAAACCGAACTTGTACTCGAAGTCGATCGTGCCGGCCGAGTAGTGGGCACGCTCGTCGTCCGGGACGTCGAAGCGGCGCATGTTCTCCGGGTCGATCCCCAGGTCCACGAACCAGTCCCAGCAGTCCTCGACCCACCGCTTGAACCACTCGTCGGCCTCGTCGGGCTTGGTGAAGAACTCGATCTCCATCTGCTCGAACTCACGGGTCCGGAAGATGAAGTTGCCGGGGGTGATCTCGTTGCGGAACGCCTTGCCGATCTGGCCGATCCCGAACGGCGGCTTACGCCGGGCGGTGGTCATGACGTTCTTGTAGTTGACGAAGATGCCCTGGGCGGTCTCGGGCCGGAGGTAGTGCAGGCCCTCCTTGTCGTCGACCGGGCCGAGGTAGGTCTTCATCAGGCCGGAGAACAACTGCGGCTCGGTCCACGAGCCGGGCTGGCCCGTGACGGGGTCGTTGATGTCCGCCAGTCCGTTGGCCGGCTCGCGCCCGTGCTTGGCGACGTAGGCCTCGATGAGGTGGTCGGCGCGGTAGCGCTTGTGCGTGTGGAGGGACTCCACCAGCGGGTCGGTGAAGGTGTCGACGTGGCCGGAGGCCTCCCACACCTTGCGGGGCAGGATGATCGAGGAATCTAGGCCCACGACGTCCTCGCGGCCGGTGACGAAGTTCCGCCACCACTGCTTCTTGATGTTGTCCTTGAGCTCCACGCCGAGCGGACCGTAGTCCCACGCCGAACGGGTTCCGCCGTAGATCTCGCCACACTGGTACACCAGTCCCCGGCGCTTGCAGAGGTTGACGACTGTGTCGATGACGGACGCTGAGGATGCCACGTCGGGGGTTCTCCCTTTGGTGAGTCGGTTGGCGGAGGTGTCGGGGTGGACGGCCTCGGCGCGGGCCGGCGCCCGCGGCACTTCTCACCAGGGTATCCGGTCCACCCCGGCGGTCTGGGATACTGGGGTCCCCCACCCGACACGGCGCAGGTCCCCACCGCGCCCGGAAGGTTGCAACTAATGGCATCCGGACCCGAGTCCCCGGCCGACGCCGGGTCTGCCGCGGAGATCCACGATCCCGGCTCCCACGCCGCCCCCGTGCCGCTGCCACCGCAGCACGTGGTCTCGGCCGCCGGCGAGTTGCTCCGTGCGCTCTCGGCTCCGCTGCGGATCGCGATAGTGCTGCAGCTCCGCGAGGGGCCGCGCTGCGTCCACGAGCTGGTGGACGCCCTGGAGGTCGCGCAGCCGCTGGTGAGCCAGCATCTGCGGGTGCTCAAGTCGTCCAACGTCGTCTCCGCCCACCGCCGGGGACGCGAGATCCGCTACGAGTTGCTCGACGACCATCTGTTGCACATCGTCGAGGCGGCCGTCGGGCACGCCGGGGAGGAGTAGGACGTGGACACACCGGACAAGTCGATCGGCGTGCGTTCGACCCGTCAACGCAGTGCCATCTCCGCGCTGCTCGACGAGTCCAAGGGGTTCCGTTCGGCCCAGGACCTCCACGCCGAACTCCGCGAGCGCGGGGACGCGATCGGGCTGACCACCGTCTACCGGACCCTGCAGTCGATGTCCGACGCGGGTGCGGTGGACGTGCTGCGCACCGACTCCGGGGAGTTGATCTTCCGGAAGTGCTCCGATTCGCACCATCATCACCTGGTGTGTCGGGTGTGCGGGTTCACGGTGGAGGTCGAGGAGCCGGGGGTCGAGACGTGGGCACACCGTGCCGGCGGGGCCCACGGCTTCACCGAGGTGACCCACACCGTCGAGTTGTTCGGCGTCTGCGCGGCGTGCGTCGCGGCGGGGAGGGGCGAGCCGACGGGCCGGGCGGACTGACTCGGGGTACGCCGGCGGATCCGCCGCCGCTCGTCTCGTCACCGCGCCGCCCCCTTCACG
>NZ_JAALEB010000269.1:0-10697 GCF_014145165.1 Dietzia sp. Cai40
ACGGCGAACGCGCCGACGCACTCCCCCTCGCGGGTGGGGCGGCACGGGGCCAGCCCGAGGCCCTGGCCGAGGGGCGCTACGGACGGATCACCGGTCTGGCGGCGGTCGGTGACGGGGTGTTGCTCGGAGGGACGACCAACAAGCGTGGTGGCTCCCCTGTCCCCACCGACGATCGCGCCGTCATCCTGCCCCGGACCGGTGGCGGAGGCGGCGACGCCCGGACCTGACTCGCGGTCTGGTGGGGCACCTCACCCGGCGGGCCACATCTCGTCGAGGCGATGGAGGGTGGCGCCGAACAGTGCCGCGGTCTCCCCGGCGCCGGGAGACGAGAGAAGTCACGGAGCATCACGTCGACCAGGGGGCTCGGGAGCGTCGGGAGGACGCGTCCGAGGAGACGTGCGAGGGTGGCCGGCAGATGCCGGATCCGCACGTCCGCGCCGTTCACCCGAGTGACGAACTCGTCCACGGAGAGGGACTGCGGTCCGGCGAGCTCGAAGATACCGGTCGGGGTGGCGTGGTCCAGCGCCGCGTGGAGCAGGGCCTCGGCGACATCATCGCGAGCGATCCAGTCATAGCGTTGGGTCCCCGGCCCGAGGACGGTGACGGGCCGTCCCCCGAGGAGAGCATCTCCGTGACGGTGGGCCCGGGTGCGTCGGGGGTGCCGAAGATGTGCGCGGCGCGGAAGACGACCGCGGGAATCCCACTCGCGCGGATGAGTCCTTCTGCGTGGGCCTTGTACCGCAGGTACGGGTTGGTCGAGGTCTCATCCGCCCCCAGGTACGACAGGAAGACGACGCGGCGCACCCCTGAGTCCTTCAGTGCGGTCACCGTGGCGCGCACCGTGTCGAGATTCGCCGACTGGTAGGTGTCGGGCCGCCTCGGGAACAGGGCCCCGGCCAGATGCACCACCGCGGACGCTCCGACCGACGCCGTGGCCACGTCGTCGCCTCGTCTCAGCGCGCGGACCTCGTTCGGCAGCCCGGCCAGTCGCGCCCGAAGCGCGGTGCCGACCTGGCCGGAGGCGCCGGTGATGACCACCGGTCCCGTGCTCCACTCCCGCTCGGCCACCACGTCACCCGCTTCCGTCCCCACAGTGCCTCTCGGCACCTGCGCACCAGAAGAACACACCCCGTCCCGGGCTCGCAAGGACCCCCGGGGCTGTCACCCGCAGGCGGCGATCACGAGCTCCTTGACCCTGGCCGGGTCGGCCTGCCCGCGGGTGGCCTTCATGACCGCTCCGACGATCGCGCCGGCGGCCTGGACCTTTCCGGAGCGGATCTTCTCCGCGATGTCCGGCTGCGCGGCGAGGGCGTCGTCGACCGCCTTCTGCAGGGCGGAGTCGTCACGGACCACCTCGAGGCCCTTGTCGGCCACGACCCGGTCCGGCTCACCCTCACCGTCGAGGACCGCGTCCACGACCTGCCGGGCGAGCTTGTTGGTGAGCGTCCCCTCCGCCACGAGCTCGATGACCCGCGCCACCTGGGCGGGGGTGATCTCCAGCTCCGGCAGGCCCACGCCGCGCTTGTTGGCCTGCTGCGAGAGGTAGGCCACCCACCACGACCGGGCCTCGGTGGGGGGCGCGCCGGCGTCGACGGTGGCGAGGATCAGGTCCAGCGCTCCGGCGTTGACCAGGTCGCGCATCTCCTCGTCCGAGACACCCCAGTCGGCCTGCACCCGTGCGCGGCGCAGCCACGGCAGCTCGGGCAACTCGGCGCGGATCCTCTCGACCAGCTCGTCCAGCGGCTCGACAGGCGCGAGGTCGGGCTCGGGGAAGTACCGGTAGTCCTCGGCGGATTCCTTGGGCCTGCCCGCGGTGGTGGTCCCGTCGGACTCGTGGAAGTGCCGCGTCTCCAGCACGACCTCCCCACCTGAGGACAGGACGTCCGCCTGGCGGCACATCTCGTGACGCACGGCGACCTCGACGCTGCGCAGGGAGTTGACGTTCTTGGTCTCCGTCCGGGTGCCGAACTCGGTGGCGCCCTTGGGCATCAGTGAGACGTTGGCGTCGCACCGCATCGACCCCTGGTCCATACGGACGTCGGAGACGTCGAGACTCCGGAGCAGATCGCGTAGAGCGGAGACGTACGCGCGGGCGATCTCGGGGGCACGCTCCCCTGCTCCGACGATCGGCTTGGAGACGATCTCGATCAGCGGAACGCCGGCACGGTTGAAGTCGAGCAGCGAATGCGTGGCCCCGTGGATCCGACCGGTGGCCGAGCCGACGTGGGTGGACTTGCCGGTGTCCTCCTCCATGTGCGCCCGCTCGACCTCGACGCGCCAGGTGGTGCCGTCCTCGAGCTGGACGTCGAGGAAACCGTCGTGGGCGATCGGTTCGTCGTACTGCGAGATCTGATAGTTCTTCGGCTGGTCCGGGTAGAAGTAGTTCTTCCTCGCGAAGCGACTGTACGGCGCGATCGAACACCCGAGGGCCAGCCCGATCTTGATCGCCCATTCGACGGCCTGCCCGTTGACCACCGGCAACGCCCCCGGCAGACCGATGCACACCGGACACACCTGGGTGTTGGGGTCCGCTCCGAACGCAGTCGGGCACCCGCAGAACATCTTGGTGGCGGTGTGCAGCTCGACGTGCACCTCCATGCCCATGACGGGATCGAAACGTGACACGACCTCGGTGAACTCCATGCGGAACAATCTAGCCGAAGAGGCAGGCGGCCTCGCGGTAGCGGTCCTCCGGGACGGTCTTGAGCACGGCGACGGCCTCGGCGACCGGCACCATCTCGATGGACTCCCCGCGCAGCGCCACCACCTGACCGAAATCCCCGCGGTGCACCGCATGCGCGGCGTGGACACCGAAACGGGTGGCCAGGACACGGTCGTATGCCGTGGGGGTCCCCCCGCGCTGGATGTGCCCCAGCACCGTGGTGCGGACGTCGCGGTTCATCCGGGAGGCGATCGCCGTTGCCATCTGGTCCGCGACACCGGTGAACACCTCGTGACCGAACTGGTCGGTCCCGCCCTGCCGCAACGTCATCCCCGAGCCCTCGACGGGTGTGGCGCCCTCCGCCACCACGCAGATCCCGTACGCCTCCCCCATCTGGAAGCGGCGCTTCATCACCTTGCACACGTAGTCGATGTCGAACGGCACCTCGGGGATCACGATCATGTGCGCCCCGGACGCGAGCCCGGCGTGGAGGGCGATCCACCCGGCGTGCCGACCCATCACCTCCACCAGCATGACCCGCTCGTGGGACTCCGCCGTCGTGTGCAGGCGGTCGATCGCGTCGGAGGCGATCGAGACCGCGGTGTCGAACCCGAAGGTGTAGTCGGTTCCCGCCACGTCGTTGTCGATGGTCTTCGGGACGCCCACCACCGGCACACCGTTCTCCGTGAGCCACCGCGCCGCCTTCAGCGTCCCGTCGCCACCGATCGCCACCAGCGCGTCGAGGGAGTGGCGCTGCAGGGTCCGCCGGATCTCCGGCAGGCTCCCGGTGAGGATGTCCGGGTTGAGCCGGCCAGTTCCGAGGATCGTGCCCCCGCGCAGCAGGATGCGGTCGATCCCCTCGTCGTCGAACAGGGGCACCGCACGGTCGTGCACCAACCCGGACCACCCGTCCTGGAAGCCCAGGACGGGTGAGTCGTACTCGGAATGGGCGGTCCGCACCAACGCGCGGATCACCGCGTTGAGTCCGGGGCAGTCCCCGCCTGCGGTCAGCACGCCAATACGCACGTCGGACTCCTCTCGGTTCTCCCGCAGTCTAGGGCCGGGACCTGGTCACCGTGCCCGGCTCCGGTGACTGTTCACCGGTACGAAACGCCATCGTCGCCACTCCTCCGAGCAGGACCACCACGGCGGGGAGATACATGGCGTCCGCCACCGCCTGCCCTATGTCGCCGTGGACGACCAGCCGGGCTTGCATCACCGCACCGATCGCCGCGGAACCCAGGACCGCACCCACCTGGCGGGTGGTGTTGTAGACCCCCGAGCCGGCTCCGGCGGAGGCGAGCTCGAGGCGTCGCATCGCGGTGGACGATGTGGGCGCCCAGACACACCCGTTGGCCACCCCCATCAGGGCGATGGGTCCGAGCAGCACGGGGATCGAGGTCTGCGAGTCCATGACCAGAGCAAGCCAGAACAGGGAGATCGCGTAGGAGAAGTACCCGATGCCCGTGAACAACCGCGGGTCGATCCTGTCCGCCCACCGCCCGACGACCGGGGCGAGGACACCCGCGATCAACGCCATCGGCAGCAGCATCAGACCGGCGCGCGTGGGGCTGAGGTCCTTGACGCCCTGGAGGTAGAACATCAGCGGGACCATGGTGCCGGCGGTGACGAAGCCGATGGTGGAGACTCCGAACGTGCCGATCGAGAAATTCCGGTCCCGGAACAGGCGTAGAGGTACCAGTGGCTCCGTGCGCACGCGCGACTGCCACCAGACGAACGCCGCCAGGCCCGCCGTCCCCGCGATGATGAGCGCGAGGGTGGTCCCGCCCCAGCCGTGGGACTCGCCCTGCTGGATGCCGAACACCAGCAGGAACATACCCAGGGCCGACAGGGCGATCCCCAGCCCGTCGTAGGAGTGCGACCGGGTCTCGAGCCTGGGGACCCACCGCCAGACCAGCACCACGGCCAGGACGCCGAAGGGGATGTTGACGAAGAAGATCGCGCGCCAGTCGAACGCGTCGATGAGGACACCACCCAGGACGGGTCCGACGACCGAGGCGATGCCCGCGACCGCCCCCCAGATCCCCATGGCCGCCCCGCGACGCCCGGGCGCGAAGACCCTGGTGATCACGCTGAGCGACTGCGGGGTGAGCAGCGCGGCACCGAGTCCCTGGAACACACGCGCGACGATGAGCGTCTCGATACTGCCCGCGAGACCACACCACAGTGATGCACCGGTGAACAGGACCAGTCCGGCGATCGAGACCGCGCGGGGTCCGATCTGGTCACCCAGACGACCGGTGAACAGCAGCGGTACGACGTAGGCCAGCAGGTAGGCGCTGGTCACCCAGATCACCTGGTTGGTCGACGCGCCGAGTTGTGTGACGAAGGCGTCGGTGGCGACCGCGACGATCGTCTGATCCACCAGGATCATGAAGAACCCGATGACGAGCGCCGCCAGGGCCTTCCATGCGTCCCTCTCGGGGACCGTGGTCACGCGATCGGGCCTCTCGCCGCCTCGAAGGCGGCACCCACCCGGTACAGGCGGTCGTCGGCCAGCGCCGGGGCCATGATCTGGAGGCCCGCCGGGAGCCCGTCGACGAGACCGGACGGAACGGACATGCCGCAGTGCCCGGCGAGGTTGAGCGGGAGGGTGCAGAGGTCGAACTGGTACATGGCCACCGGGTCCTCGACCTTGGCCCCCAGCGGGAACGCCGTCGTCGGGGTGGTGGGCGAGACCAGGACGTCCACCTTCTCGTACGCGGCGTCGAAGTCGCGCGCGATGAGCGTGCGCACCTTCTGTGCCTGACCGTAGAAAGCGTCGTAGTAACCGGCCGAGAGGGCGTAGGTGCCGAGCATGATGCGGCGTTTGACCTCGGGACCGAACCCGGCTTCGCGGCTCGCCGCCATGACCTGGTCCGCGGACCCCTCGCCGACCCGCAGGCCGTAGCGCATGGCGTCGAACCGGGCCAGGTTGCTGGAGACCTCGGACGGGAGGATCAGGTAGTAGGCGGGCAACGCATAGCGGAAGTTCGGGCACGAGACCTCGACCACCTCCGCACCCAGGTCCCGCAGGGTGTCCACGGAGGCACGGAACGACGCCTCGACCCCCGGCTGGTACCCCTCCCCGGCGAACTCGGAGACGACGCCCACGCGCACACCGGACAGATCTCCTCGCGCTCCCTCGCGCGCCGCCCGGACCACGTCCGGGACCGCCACGTCGAGACTGGTGGAATCGCGGGGGTCGTGTCCGGCGATCACCTGGTGCAGGAGGGCGGTGTCCTCGACCGTACGACCACACGGTCCACCCTGGTCGAGTGACGAGGCACAGGCCACGAGGCCGTACCGGGACACGGTGCCGTAGGTGGGCTTCACGCCCACCGTGGCGGTGAGGGCGGCAGGCTGGCGGATGGACCCGCCGGTGTCGGTGCCGATGGCGATCGGGGCCTGGTGGGACGCCAGGGCAGCGGCGGAGCCACCGCCGGACCCGCCCGGGGTGCGGCTGGGATCCCACGGGTTGCGGGTCGGGCCGTACGCCGAGTTCTCGGTCGAGGACCCCATGGCGAACTCGTCCATGTTCGTCTTGCCCAGGATCGGGATGCCCGCCTCCCGGAGCCGCGCGGTGACCGTGGCGTCGTACGGGGAGCGGTAGCCCTCGAGCATCCTCGACCCGCACGTGGTGGGTGCGTCGGTGGTGGTGAACACGTCCTTGAGGGCGACCGGGACCCCCGCCAGCGGGCCGAGTTCCTCTCCGGCCGCGAGACGGGCGTCGACGGTGCGCGCGGCCTCGAGTGCCTCGTCGGCTCCCACGTGCAGGAAGGCGTTGATCTCTCCGTCGACCTCCGAGATCCGGTCGAGGTGTGCCCGGGTGACCTCCTCCGAGGACACCTCCCGCGCGGCGATCCGGCCGGCCAGTTCAGCTGCGGTGGCGGTGGTGAGTGAACTCATGCCTCCTCCCCCAGGATCTGCGGGACCTCGAAGCGCTGCTGGTCCGCGGCCGGGGCCTGGTCGAGCGCCTGCTCCGGGGTCAGGCCGGGGGTGACCACGTCGGTGCGGTACACGTTGGAGATCGCGGTGGGATGGCTCATCGCCGGGACATCGTCCGCTGCGACCTCGGACACGGCCTGCACGTGGTCGAGGATGTCGGTGAGCTGTCTCGCGAACGAATCCAGCTCGGAGTCGCTCAGTTCCAGGCGGGAGAGCCTGGCCAGATGCGCGACGTCCCCGCGTGAGATCGAGGTCACGTGTGTAGTCCCTTCGGCGTGGCGTGTCGGTACCGGCCCAGCCTAGTCAGGCCGTCAGAGTGCGGCACAATGGGCGCCATGTCATATCTGCTCCGCGTCCTGCTCCCCGATCGACCGGGCAGCCTCGGCTCCCTCGCGGTCGCCCTGGGGACGGCCGGCGCGGACATCATCAGCCTCGACGTTGTGGACCGGTTCGACGGGGTGGCCGTGGACGACATCGTGGTGAACGTTCCCAACGGGACCTTCCCCGACACCCTGATCACCGCGGCCGAACAACTCGACGGGGTCATGGTGGATTCACTTCGGCCGTTCGGCGGGATCCTCGACGCGCACCGCGAGCTCGAGCTCATCGACGCGGTGGCAGGGGCGGGGGCCGGCGCTGACCAGATGCTCGCCGACGAGTTGCCCGCGGCGCTGCGCCTCGGGTGGGCGCTCGTGGTGGAGGAGACGACCGATGGATGCCGGCTGGTCGCTCGCGGCGCCGCCGCACCGTTGTGGGACGGGGGCCGGGTCGAGGCGGTTCGCCACCTCGAGCGGGCCACCGCGCTGGAGGTCGACCTGCCCGCCGAGTGGACGTCGATGGACACCGCGGTCGCCGCGGCCCCGCTCTCGTCCGGGCACGTCCTCGTCGTCGGCCGACCGGGCGGGCCGTCGTTCCGGCGGTCCGAGATCGCCCGGCTGGGGTATCTCACCGGGATCCTGCGGTCTCTCAACGCCGGCTGACCCGACGCGCCCCGGCTGACCCGGCTCACGTCGGTCCTCCGACATACGCGGCCCCTGTGCCCGCGTCCCGAAGGGTTGCGCGGACGGTTGGGTCCCGACACGCAGCGCACCCGGGCAGGCGATCAGTCGGCGGCGCCCCCGGGATCGGCGGGCTCGGGGTCGGCCCCGTCTTCGTCCTCCCGCGCCGGGCCGTTCTCCAACAGCTCCACGAAGCCGGCCTCGTCGAGGATGGTCAGCCCCAGCTCCTCAGCCTTGGCCGCCTTCGACCCCGGGTTGTCCCCCACAACCACGTAGTCGGTCTCTTTGGACACCGATCCCGAGGCCTTGCCACCGCGAGCGATGATCGCCTCCTTGATCCCGTCGCGGGTGAACCCCTCCAGGGATCCGGTCGCCACGATGGTCAGGCCCTCGAGGGTGCGCGGGATCGACGCGTCCCGTTCATCGGCCATCGAGACGCCCGAGGCCGCCCACCGGTCGACGATCTCGCGATGCCAGTCCACATCGAACCACTCCACCACCGAGGCCGCGATGGTCGCGCCGACGCCGTCCGTCTCCGCCAGCTCCACCTCCGAGGCGGCGCGGATGTCCTCCATGGTGCCGAACCGGGTGGCCAACGCGCGTGCGGCGGTCGGCCCGACGTGGCGGATCGACAACGCGACGAGCACCCGCCACAGTGGCCGGTCCCTCGCCGTCTCGAGATTCGCCAGCAGCTTGCGGCCGTTCTCGGTGAGCACGGTTCGCTCCGGCTCGGCGCCCTCCTCGACCTGCTTGCGTGTCGCCTTGTCCAGTCGGGTGTAGAGGGAGGTGCGGAGGAGGTCCGCCTCGGTGAGGTCGAACAGACCGGCCTCGTTGTCCAGCACCCCGCTGGCGAGGAGATCGGAGGATCCCTCGTAGCCGAGCGCCTCGATGTCGAGCGCGTTGCGCGATGAGAGGTAGAACAGGCGTTCGCGGAGCTGTGCGGGACAGGACCGCTGGTTCGGACAACGCCAGTCCGCGTCCCCCTCCTTCGCCGGCGCCAGGACGGTCTCACACTCGGGGCAGCGCTCGGGGAAGACGAACTCGCGCTCGGTCCCGTCCCGGCGCTCCACCACCGGGCCGAGGACCTCCGGGATGACGTCCCCGGCCTTGCGGATCACCACGGTGTCACCGATCAGAACACCCTTGCGCTTGACCTCGGTCTGGTTGTGCAGGGTCGCGAGCGAGACCGTGGAGCCGGCGACGAGCACCGGCTCCATGTGGGCGAACGGTGTGACCCGCCCGGTACGACCCACGGAGACACGGATGTCGAGCAACTCGGTCATGACCTCCTCGGGCGGGTACTTGTAGGCGATCGCCCACCGCGGTGCCCGCGACGTCTGACCGAGTCGACGCTGGACGGCCCGGTCGTCGATCTTCACCACGAGGCCGTCGATCTCGTGCTCGGGGTCGTCCCGGTGTTCGCCCCAGTACCGCATCCGCTCGAGTACCTCGTCGACCCCGGTCGCCGGGGCGGTGTGGGGAGAGACGGGCAGGCCCCAGTCCGCAAGCGCGAGATAGACGTCGTGGAGGCTGTCGAAGGTCGCTCCCTCGACCGCGCCGAGGCCGTGACAGTACATCCCGAGGCGGCGCTGGGCGGTGATCGCCGGGTTCTTCTGCCGCAGTGACCCGGCCGCGCTGTTGCGGGGATTGGCGAACGGTGGCTTGCCGTCGGCGACGAGCCGCGCGTTGAGGTCGGCGAAGTCCTCGAGCCGGAAGAACACCTCTCCCCTGACCTCGAGCAACGCGGGGACGGGGCGGTCCTTCGTCGGGGTGAGCGTGACCGGGATGTCGTCGATCGTCCGGGCGTTGAGCGTGACGTCCTCGCCCGTTCGACCGTCCCCGCGGGTGGCCGCGCTGACCAACCTCCCCTCGCGGTAGACCAGATCCAGTGCGACGCCGTCGATCTTGACCTCGCACAGGAACCGCAGGTCCTCCGCGGGGATGTGAGCCTGTTCGACCGCCGAGGCCACCCACGCGCGCAGCTCCTCCTCGGAGAACACGTTATCCAGGCTCGTCATCCGCTGAAGGTGTTCGACCGGCGCGAAATCGGTGGAGAAGCCACCGCCGACGAGCTGTGTCGGGGAGTCCGCCGTCCGCAGTCCGGGGTGGAGTTCCTCCAGCGCCTCCAGGTCGTGGAACAGCCTGTCGAACTCGGCGTCGGAGACGATGGGGGCGTCCTTGACGTAGTAGCGGAACTGGTGATCCCGCACCGTCTCCGCGAGGTCGGTCCACTCCTGTCGTACCTCCGGGGGGATGTCCCCGGTGCCGACGGGCTCGTTGCTTCGACTCGCTTGGCTCACGAGGTCAGGGTAATGCGACATGGGCCCGGCGTGTCGGGGCGCTGGCCTACGGTGACCGCATGAACCCAGAGATCATCACCTCCGTCTCACTCGACCGGAACCGACTGCTGGCCTTCGACCTCGAGACCACCGGGCCCGATCCCCGTACCGCGCATGTCGTCACCTCGGCCCTCGTCGCGATCGACGGGCCCCGCAAGGTGGAACTCAGCTGGATGGCCGATCCGGGCATCGACATCCCGGAGGGCGCCACGGCCGTGCACGGGATCACCACCGCCCAGGCCAGGCAGCACGGGAGGCCGCATGCGGAGGTGGTGGCCGAGACCATCGCCGGGGTCCGCGCGGGTTGGCGGGAGGGGCGGACCCTGGTGGTGTTCAACGCCGCGTACGACCTCACCATCCTCAGGAGATGGGACCCCTCGTTCGAGGTGCTCGGCCCGGTCCTCGACCCCTACGTCGTCGACCGGGCGATCGACCCCTACCGCAGGGGCAAGCGGACCCTCGAGGCCCTGTGCGCCCACCACGGCGTGCGGTTGGACGATGCGCACGAGGCCGCGGCCGATGCGCTCGCGGCGGCCCGCCTGGCGTGGAAGCTGCTCGGCTCGCTGCCCGACCTGGCCAGCGCGGACTGGCGCGCGGTCAACGCGCAGCAGGCGCAGTGGCACGAGACGCGCCAACGCGACTTCGCGGCCTACCTGGAGCAGTCGGGCAAGGACGCCTCGGATGTCAACACGCGGTGGCCGATCGCCGTCACCTAGGAGACTGCTGAACAAGCTGTGATCTTGGCCGCGA
>NZ_JAALEB010000026.1:0-3134 GCF_014145165.1 Dietzia sp. Cai40
CGCCGCGACCGCCACGACCGCCGCGACCGCCACGACCGCCGAGCCCGCGCCGGCGCCCGCGGACCAGATCGTCTCCAGCTCCGGCTCGGCCACCGACGACCTGGTGGTGGGCAAGGTCCTGCGCCCGTCGGTCTCGCACGACACCCGCTTCTTCTGGGACGGGGTCCGTGCCCACGAGCTGCGCATCCAGACGCGCGAGGACGGCTCGCTGCAGCACCCGCCCGTCCCGGCGCTCTGGAAGGACAGGTCCGAGCAGACCGACTACGTCGTGGCCTCCGGCCGCGGCACGGTGTACAGCTTCGTCACCCACCACGCCCCGCGCGTGCCGGGTCGCACGCGGTTCCCGTTCGTCATCGCACTGGTGGAGCTGGAGGAGGGTGTGCGGATGCTCGGCGAGCTGCGCGACGTCGACCCGGGCCAGGTGTCTATCGGCATGCCGGTGGAGGTCGAGTTCCTCGACATGCCCGGCGACCCGGCCGAGGACGCCGCGTTCGGCACCGAGCCGTGGACCCTGTACGCGTGGCGACCGGCCGGTGCACCGGCTGTCGACCGTCAACAATCCGCGGGGTCACCCGCGAGGACCGAAGGGGCCGTCACGTGAGCGAGAACCGTACCGTCTGCCCCGCCGAGCCGCCCGCCGTGGCGGTGGGGGACCGACTCCCCGAGCTGACCATCGAGGGGACCCCGACCTTCATCGTGGCCTCGGCGCTGGCGACCCGGGATTTCCAGGACGTCCACCACGACCGCGACCTCGCCCACGCCAAGGGCTCCAAGGACATCTTCGTCAACATCCTCACCGACACCGGCCTGGTGCAGCGGTTCGTCACCGACTGGGCGGGCCGGCGCGCCCGCATCACGTCCATCAGGCTCCGGCTCGGCGTGCCCTGGTACGCGTACGACTCCCTCACCCTGACCGGTGAGGTCACGGGGATCGACGACGACGGGCTGGTCACGCTGAAGATCGTCGGCACGGACTCGTTGGGCGCGCACGTCACCTCGACGGCGACCCTCTACCTGAACGGAGACCCGCAGTGAGCACCCTGGCAGACAAGGCTGCGATCGTCGGGATCGGCGCCACCGACTTCTCCAAGGACTCGGGCCGCTCCGAACTGCGCCTGGCCGCCGAGGCCGTGCGCACGGCGGTGGCCGACGCCGGTCTGCAGCCGTCGGACGTCGACGGCCTGGTGTCGTTCACCATGGACACCAACACCGAGATCGCGGTCGCCCGCGCCGCCGGCATCGGCTCGCTGAACTTCTTCTCCCGCATCCACTACGGCGGCGGCGCCGCGTGTGCGACCGTGCAGCAGGCCGCGATGGCCGTGGCGACGGGCGTGGCCGAGGTGGTGGTCTGTTATCGCGCGTTCAACGAGCGCTCCGGGATGCGGTTCGGCCAGGTCAACTCGGCGCTCGTGCAGCAGGTCAACTCCTCCGGCACGGACAACGCCTTCTCCTACCCGCACGGACTGTCGACGCCGGCGGGCTTCGTGGCGATGGTCGCGCAGCGCTACATGCACGAGTACGGCGCCACCAGCGAGGACTTCGGGCGGGTCGCGGTGGTGGACCGCAAGCACGCCGCCGTCAACCCGGCGGCCTTCTTCCACGGCACGCCCATCACGCTGGACGACCACCAGAACTCGCGCTACATCGCCGAGCCCCTGCACCTGCTCGACTGCTGCCAGGAGTCCGACGGCGGGCAGGCGATCGTCGTGACGACCCCCGAGCGGGCGCGGGATCTGCCGCACCGGCCAGTGTCGATCGCGGCGGCGGCCTCGGGTTCGGGTCCGGATCAGTACATCATGACCTCCTATTACCGCCCGGAGCTCGCGGGGTTGCCCGAGATGGGCATCGTCGGCGACCAGCTGTGGGCCCAGTCCGGCCTGCGTCCCCAGGACATGGACATGGCCGTGCTCTACGACCACTTCACGCCGTACGTCCTCATGCAGCTCGAGGAACTGGGCTTCTGTGGCCGAGGGGAGGCCAAGGACTTCGTCCGCGAGCCGGGCGCGCTCGAGGTGGGTGGCCGACTGCCGCTCAACACGCACGGTGGCCAGCTGGGTGAGGCCTACATCCACGGCATGAACGGCATCGCGGAGGGTGTGCGTCAGCTGCGGGGCGACTCGGTCAACCAGGTGCCGGGTGCGGAGAAGCTGGTCGTGACCGCGGGTACGGGCGTGCCGACCTCGGGCCTGGTGCTGACGGTCTGACCGGAGGGTTCAGCCGCGCAGGCACCCGCGGACGAACGAGCCGATGTCGCGCACCGCGACCTTGGCCTCGGGAACGAGCGGGTGGAACACCTGGAACACGTGGAACTGATGTGGCCACAGTTGGAACTCGTGCCGGACCCCGTGTTCGGCGAAACGCTCCGCGAGTTGCTCGATCCCCCCACAGAAGATCTCCTCGCCGCCGCACTGGACGAGGAACGGCGGCCAGTCGGGGGACGGGACGTGGTTGATCGGCGAGATGGCGGGGTCGTCCGGGTCCACTCCCGGCGCGTACTGGCGTCGGCAGAGCTCGGCCAGGCCGAGGGCGAGGAACGGGTCCTTACGGGCGCGGTCGCGGGCGGTCATGTCGGTGAAGTCCAGATCCACCCACGGTGAGAGCAGGACGACCCCCGCCGGCATCGCGGCCTGCTCCTTCTCGAGCTGCGCGACGAGCTGGAGGGCGAGGTTGCCGCCGGCGGAGTCGCCGGCCACCACGATGTCCTCCGCCCGGAAGCCCATGCTCAGCAGCCACTCCCAGCCGGCGAGGGTGTCCTCCGTGGCCGCAGGGTGCGGATGTTCCGGTGCGAGCCGGTAGTCGGGCAGGAAGACGGGCACGCCGGTCTCGCTGGCCATCCGTGACGCGAGTGCCTTGTGCGACCAGGGGGATCCGAAGGTGAAGCCGCCGCCGTGGATGTGGTAGATCACCTTGTCCGAGTGGAAGAACCGCTTGCGGCCCACCCAGAGTCCGGGCACGGGGCCGTCCGAGGACCAGTCGTTGGTGGTCTCGAGGGCGGCCGCCCGCCCGGCCCCCGAGGTCAGCGCGCGCAGCCGTCCGAGGGACGCGTCGGTCGCCGGCATCATGTCGAGGGCCGGTCGGACGAACATCCTCAGCCCGCCGGCCAGCCCGCGGGACCGCAGGGTCCCCTGCGCCCC
>NZ_JAALEB010000270.1:0-7174 GCF_014145165.1 Dietzia sp. Cai40
GCTCGGCGGGTCGGCGGACGTCCGGCGTCACCAGGAGGGGTCGCGGCCCGCCCACGCGAGCAGCCCGGCACGCGCGTCCCCGTCGGGACCCACGGGTCGAGCCGGGGCCAGCACCCCGAACGTGCGCATGAGGTCGACCACGTCCCGCCCGTTCTCGAGCACCCAGCCGGCGAGCGTCTCGGCCTCGTCGGAGTCCCATGATTGTCCGCGCAGGTCATGGGCGTGCACGAGGAGTTCGAAGACCCGCAGCGCCAGCAGGTCCCGGACGGGGATCTCCGCGAGCCGGTGGGCGACCAGCTCATCGGCGTCGGGGGCCGAGGCCAGCCGGTCACGAAGCCCGGCGGAGGTACGGGACAGCGCACCCACGGGGTCGTCGCCGGCATGGTCCGCTGTCCGGGTCCAACCGATCTCGGACTCCGGCAGGCGCGGGAAATAGGCCGCGTACCGCAGACCGCCTCCGAGGACGTGGTTGGCGCAGTCCCGGCGACTCCATCCGGGGCACGACCCGCAGTCGCCGTCGAGCCCGTCGGCGAGCGCCCGCCCGAACAGCTCGGTGGCGGCGTCGAGGACGGCCAGGTGGTCGTGGGGCAGCGGGTTCTCGGTCACGGGGGCTCCTCCGGAATGTCCGGACCCCACAGTAGGTTGATCGTGTCGTCGTGAACAGCACGTCGTGATCAGTCCGGTGGGGGTGCCCTCACGGGGCGCGCCCGCCCATCCCACAGACCCGCCCATCACAGAGAGAGGAACCCTCGCCACCATGAGCCCGCAGACCTCCGGCGCAGCCGAGACCCGGGAGTTCCAGGCAGAGACCCGGCAGCTGCTGGATCTGATGATCCACTCGATCTACTCCAACCCGGACACCTTCCTCCGAGAGGTCATCTCCAACTCCTCCGACGCCCTGGACAAGCTGCGACTGGCCGCTCTCCAGGATTCCTCGCTGGGGGTCGACACCTCGGACCTGCACATCGAGTTGATCCCCGACGAGCAGGCACGGACGCTGACGATCCGCGACAACGGCATCGGGATGTCCCGCGACGAGGTGGTCGACCTCATCGGCACGCTCGCCAAGTCGGGCACCGGTCAGATGCGCGAGGCCCTCGCCGCGGCCCGCGCGGCTCAGGAGTCGGGCGAGGCCAGTGAGCAGGTCACCGCGGACCTCATCGGCCAGTTCGGCATCGGCTTCTACTCCACGTTCATGGTCGCCGACGCGGTCACGTTGGTCACGCGCAAGGCCGGCGAGGCCACGGGTACGCGCTGGACCTCGGGCGGCGAGGGCACCTACACGATCGAGGAGGCACCGGACGCCCCGCAGGGCACCTCGGTGATCCTGCAGCTCAAGCCGGCCGGTGGGGACGCGGCGCTGCCCGACTACGCCGCGGAGTCCACGCTGCGCCGGGTCGTGCGCACCT
Source organism: Dietzia sp. Cai40 (assembly GCF_014145165.1). Taxonomy (NCBI): domain Bacteria; kingdom Bacillati; phylum Actinomycetota; class Actinomycetes; order Mycobacteriales; family Dietziaceae; genus Dietzia; species Dietzia sp. Cai40. Next base: position 1,410 of record NZ_JAALEB010000270.1, read on the forward strand.
ACTCGGACTTCATCGCCTGGCCGATCCGGATGGAGGTCGAGAGGCCGGCACCGGAGCCGACGGGGGACGACGACGAGGGGAACGACCCCGCCGCGGAGAACACCCTCACCGAGACCGTGACCCTCAACTCCCAGAAGGCGCTGTGGACGCGGCCCCGCTCCGAGGTGACCGACGAGGAGTACTCGGAGTTCTACCGTCACGTCTCCCACGCCTGGGACGAGCCGCTGGAGACCATCACCCTCAAGGCCGAGGGGACGTTCGAGTACCAGGCGCTGCTCTTCCTGCCCACGCAGGTGCCGTTCGACCTCTTCTCCCCGGATACCAAGCGCGGCGTCCAGCTCTACGTCCGCAGAGTCTTCATCATGGACGACTGCGAGGAGCTGGTGCCGCCGTTCCTGCGCTTCGTCAAGGGCATCGTCGACGCCCAGGACCTCTCGCTCAACGTCTCGCGCGAGATCCTGCAGCAGGACCGCCAGATCCGAGCGATCCGCAAGCGCCTGGTCAAGCGGGTCCTGCAGACGATCGAGCAGATCAGGACCGACCGTCCGGAGGAGTTCCGCTCGTTCTGGAAGAACTTCGGAGCGGTTCTCAAGGAGGGCCTGATCTCCGACGTCGACGCCCGGGAGCAGCTCCTCGCCGTGAGCACCTTCGCGTCCACTCGTGCAGCCTCCGACGAGGCCACCGGGGGCGACGACGACGAGGTGGGCACCACCATCGCCGAGTACGTCTCCCGCATGGCCGAGGGGCAGGAGGAGATCTACTACCTCACCGGCACGTCCCGCGCGGCGGTGGAGAACTCCCCGCACCTGGAGGCCTTCCGGGCGCGGGGCGTCGAGGTGTTGGTGCTCACCGACCCGGTCGACGAGGTGTGGGTGGACGCGGTCGGCGAGGTCGACGGCAGACGCCTGCGCTCGGTGGCCAAGGGCGACGTGGACCTGTCCGGTATCGGCTCCCCGGTCGAGGAGGAGAAGGGCCAGGCGGATTCCGCGGAGTTCACCGGCCTGCTCGAGTGGCTGGGCGAGGAGCTGTCCGACGAGGTCAAGCAGGTGCGGTTGTCGCAGCGGCTCACCGAGTCCGCGGCCTGCATGGTGGGCGACGAGTTCGACATGACCCCGCAGCTCGAGGCGATGTACCGGGCCTCGGGCATGGAGCTGCCCGCGAGCAAGAGGATCCTGGAGCTCAACCCCTCGCATCCCTTGGTCGAGCGGTTGCGCTCTCAGTACTCCGAGGATCCGTCGGCCCCGGGCCTCGCCGACACGGCGCGGTTGCTCTCGGGCGCGGCCGTCCTGGCCGAGGGGGGCACGCTCGCCGACCCCGCCGCCTTCGCCAAGCTGCTGGTCGACCGGATCTGACGCCGGACGTCCCCTCGCCGCCCCGCGGGCACCCGTTCCCGGCCCGCGGGGCGGTGGCGCTCGGTGCGCAGTCCTCAGTTCGCGGTCGAGCGGGCAGGTGGGGCGGCGATCCCGCTTCCGCCCCAGTAGCCGCAGGGTACCCCGATCAGCACGCCCAGTGCGGTCTCGACCGGGGTGTGGTGGCTGATCCGGACCCGTGCCCACGCCACGGGTGGCACCAGAACGAGCAGCCGCCAGTATCCGGGCGAGATCTGACGGGCCAGCACCGAGACGACACCGGCGAGCACGGCGGTGTGGAACGAGACCTTGACCCGGATGGTGGCGGCGCCGGCCACGCCCAGCGCCACGAGAGCCGCCCGGGTCATCCGCTGCAGTGCGTCGGGCGCCCCGCGGCGACGTTGGGCCACCATCAGGGTGGCCACCGACGCGGCGATTCCGGCGATCACCAGAGGGCGGTCCTCCCTGCGGGTGACGTGGTGATCGGACAGGGCCTTGCGTCGCACCCGCCAGGCGATCGCCGCCTGGGGTAACACCCCCAGTCCGGCTGCGGTCGCCGCCCCCCAGCCGGTCGAGCCCACCCGGTGGCCGAGGTGGAGCGAGCCGGCTGTGAGCACCACCCACGGGGCGAAGACCTCGGTCAGGACCACTGCCGGGGCGGCGGTCGCGTCGTTCGACGGTCCCGCGCCGGCTCGCGAGGTCGCCTCAGTCGACAAGGGACCGGGCCAGGCGCAGGGCGGCGGCGTCGACCACCGCGTCCGCCGGAAGTCGGGTGATGACCCCGTGGTGCAGGACGATCCGGGCGTGGGTGCCCATCACGACTCCGGACGCGAGAGCAGCGGAGGGGAGTAGTCGAGGCGGTCGACGAGCCACATGATCGTGGCCACCTCGCCCACCCAGGCCAGGCTCACGCACCAGCCGGCGAGGACGTCGCTGGGAAAATGCACGCCGAGGTACATGCGGGTCACGCCGACCGCGGGGACGTAGGCGCTGGACCCGGCGATCACCGGGTAGCGCCACCCGGTCGGCCACGCGAGCACGCAGGCGCAGCCGGCGAGCGCCGCACTCGCCATGGCGTGCCCACTGGGGAACGAGTAGCTCTTCTCCTCGACGATGTGGGTGAAGAAGGTGGGGCGGTCCCGCCGGTACATCAGTTTGAGGACCGAGTTGATGACGGTGGACCCGACGAGGGAGACCGTGAGCAACGCGGCCGGTCGGCGGCTGCCCCGCACGTAGGCCAGGTAACCCGCGGCGGCGAGCGCGAAGACCGGGACGGCGGTGACGCCGCCGAGTTCGGTGACCGCCCTGACGATCCGGGTGTTGCGCGGGGTGTGTCGCCTGCGCAACCACAGCATGACGGGCCGGTCGAAGGGCAGCTTGGCACCGGAACTGATCCGCTCGGCCAGTTCGACGAACCCGATGACGGGTAGCGCGAACCCGGCGAACGCGACGCCGAACACCGCCCAGGTCCCGCGCGGCAGGGGCACCTGGCCCCTGTCGACGATGCTGCCCAGGACCCCGTCCGAGGGGGTCAGCGGCCGGAGGACGTCCTTCGCCGCGGACAGGGTCCGGCTGCGGCGGGAGGTCGTCGTTCGCGACATGCCCACACCCTAGGCAAGGTCGCGCGGCGGCGGGGGATCCCCGCGAACCGTGACACCGCGCGCCGACCGCGGGCCGTGTCTACTGTGGATCGTGTCGACCCGATCAGCGGAGGACGTATGACCCAGACCCGTGTGGAACGAGACCTGCTCGGTGAGAAGGCGGTCCCGGCTGACGCCTATTACGGGATCCACACCGTGCGCGCCGTCGAGAACTTCCCCATCGATTCGAAGACCATCAGCGACATCCCGGACTTCATCCGCGGGATGGTCATGGTCAAGAAGGCCGCCGCGCTGGCGAACCTCGAGATGGGAGTCCTGGACCCGGACATCGCCGAGGCCATCGTCGGTGCGTGCGACGAGATCCTGCTGGACGGCCGCTGCATGGACCAGTTCCCCTCGTGCGTCTATCAGGGCGGGGCCGGCACCTCGGTCAACATGAACACCAACGAGGTGGTGGCCAACCTCGCGCTGGAGCGGACCGGTCACCCCAAGGGCGCCTACGACGTCATCAGTCCGAACGACGACGTCAACCGGTCGCAGTCCACCAACGACGCCTACCCGACCGGTTTCCGGATCGCCCTGTGGCACTCCCTCGAGCGGCTCGAGCCGGCGATCGTCGCGTTGCGGGAGGCCTGCTACGACAAGTCGGAGGAGTTCCGCGAGGTCCTCAAGATGGGCCGGACGCAGTTGCAGGACGCCGTTCCCATGTCCATGGGCCAGGAGTTCGGTGGATTCGCGGTGACCCTCGACGAGGAACTCCACGTCCTCGGCGCGGCGGCCCGGATGCTGCTCGACGTGAACCTCGGCGCCACGGCCATCGGTACCGGCGTCAACACACCGCCCGACTACCGCCGTGCGGTGGTCGAGCACCTGCGGGTCGTGACCGGTCTGCCGGTCACCGGGGCCATGAACCTCATCGAGGCGACCAGCGACACCGGCGACTACGTCAACGTCCACGCCGCTCTCAAGCGGACCGCGTCCAAGGTGTCCAAGATCTGCAACGACCTGCGTCTGCTCTCCTCCGGCCCGCGCGCGGGATTCAACGAGATCAACCTCCCCGAGCTCCAGGCGGGGTCGTCGATCATGCCGGCCAAGGTGAACCCGGTGATCCCCGAGGTGGTCAACCAGGTCTGCTTCAAGGTGATCGGCAACGACGTCACGGTGACGATGGCGGCCGAGGCGGGGCAGTTGCAGCTCAACGTGATGGAGCCCGTGATCGCGCAGGCGATGTTCGAGTCGATCTCCCTGCTCACCAAGGCGATCGAGACGCTCACGGAGAAGTGCGTGCGGGGTATCACGGCCAACGTCGAGGTGGCCCGCCGCAACGTCATGGATTCGATCGGCATCGTCACCTATCTGAATCCCGTGATCGGTCACCACAACGGCGACCTGGTGGGTCGTGAGTGCGCGCGCTCGGGCCGTGGCGTCCGCGAGGTCGTGCTGGAGATGGGCCTGCTCTCGGCGGAGGAGGTCGACGACATCCTGTCCCCCGCGAACCTGCTGCGGCCCCGGTACAAGGGCAAGTCGAGTGGTCAGCTGGCAGCCGCCCCGCCCGACGACCTGTCGGATCCCACCTGAGAACCGGATCGCCCCGACCACCCGGGTGGGTGACCGGGGGTTCTCCGGTGTGCGGGAGTCGGGTCAGGCGCCGTTCTCGACGGGGCCGACCCGGCCGATGCTGCTCACGGCGAGGTGGCCGATCGAGCTGTCGACACCGAACGACTGCTCGAGGGCGGCGGTGGAGCCGGAGATGAAGCCGTTGATCGCGGCGGACAATCCGACGGTGAAGTCGAACTGGGCGAAGAAGTCGGCGAGTGCCTTCAACATGGTGTGCCTCCTGGTGGACATCGACGCGGTCTGTGCCGCGTGGGCGGACCGGGTGCCCGTCTCTACCTGGTCTATCCGCGGTGAACACGGGGACGTTAGCCCCGAAACATGCTGAAACCTGTTACCGCAGCGGCTAACGTCGGGGCATGAGTTCTCCCACCACCCGTGTCGTCGCGGGCCGTCAGATCACGTTCCCGGTCCCCGTCGTCTCCGCCTCGATATCGGGCGCCGCATTCCTCTCGCGGACGGCCGTCGCCCGGCGGCTCATCGCCGCCGGCCCCCAGTCCGCGGTGCTGGATTCCGCGGGGGCCGAGCCCGTGTCCCTCCCCGGTGGCCGTACGCCGGTCACGATGATCCATGTCCGGTACCACGATGTCCCGGGCAACGTCCTGGGTGGATACCACGAGGTGGGGTTGGCGTTCCAGGTCAAGGTCCCGGGAGTGGGGGTCCAGCAGCACATCCACGAGTTGCCGGTCGACCAGGACTTCACCCTCGCGGCGGGCAACGAACTCTGGGGCTTTCCCAAGTGGAAGGGCGACATGGTCGGGACGGCCGGTGGCGCCCTGGACGACGCTCGTCTGGGGGCGGTGGGGTCCTCGGGGGCCGGCGGCATCGACCTGAAGCTCGACACCCGCCTGGGAGTGCCGCTCCCCGGCCGCCACTCCCTGGGGATGAACTGCATCCAGGTTCTCGACGGGGCGCCGGTTCTGGTCCGCGCCGGCGCCAAGGTCTCGGGTGGCCGGTTCCGACCACTGGGGGGCGCCCGGGTGACGATCGCTCCCGGGGCAGAGGACGGCGATCCCCACATCGCCCGGATCGCCGAGGCCGTCCGCGAGCTCGGGCTCGACCGTGCGCGGGCGCTGGCGACGTTCTCCTTCGAGCGGTTCGAGGCCGAGTTCCAGGCACCCCGCACCCTCACGTGAGCCTCGTCCCACCGCGCGGTCGGATCTCCGGGTAGCGGACCTGCGGGTCGCGGCTCGGGAGCTAG